>CAMWQZ010000001.1 GCA_947176515.1 uncultured Bacteroidales bacterium
GATACGGGTAAGCGATGTCAGGCTCATTGGCAGGGTCATACAGCTCGCCATCAAAAACATTCTGGAGCTTATCAACAAACTTTTTCTTGCCGCCCATCAGCTTGACAAGCCCGTCGACATCATGAGGCACGAAGAATGTATAGTTCCACGCACTGCCTTCATGGAATCCAGGCACCGGCTCGAAATTCTCACCTTGACGGGGGTTGAACGGCGTTAGGAATGAGCCGTCCTCATTTATCGGACGCAATGTGCCGCTTTCTTTAGAGTAATAGTGGCGGTAGCCCTTGGCTCGTTTATCCAATTCGTTGGCAAAATCAATATCGCCGCGTTGGCGCGCCAGCCAAGCCAAGGCGTTATCAGCGACATAATATTCGAGCGCATGGCTGACCGAGTTATCGCCTGAATTATCGCTCTGATGAACCCCTAACGGGATGTAGCCGCGCTCAATATAGGGGTCAATGTCAGGACGCATGCGATTTTCTTTGCCTGGCAAAGTCGCAGACTTCTTCATTGCCTCATAGGCTAAATCCATATCAAAATCTCTAAGGCCTTTTCGCCAAGTATCTACGATAACGGGTATAGCAGGGTCTCCTTCCATGGTGAATGTTTCGCGCCCATAAAGCTCCCATTTAGGCAACCATCCCCAGTCGCGATACATTTCGACCATAGAGTTGACCATGTCAGTTTGCTTTTCCGGGTAAACCAAGGTCATTAGCTGGTGAAGGTTGCGATAGGTGTCCCAAAGTGAGAACACCGTATAGCGGTCGCGGTCAGTCACCCCATCTTCGCCAGTCTCCATCTTAGGATACTGGCCGTTGACATCCTGAATTATATTAGGATGGATAAGTGTATGGTACAACGCTGAGTAGAACACGGTCTTCTGGTCGGGCGTTCCCCCTTCAACTTCAATTTTATTGAGTTCGCGAGCCCACGACTTACGGGCGGCAGCGAGCGTAGCGTCAAAGTTTGACGCCGACTGCTCGGCGTTGAGGTTCTCGAGTGCGTTATCAGTTGAAACAAACGACACGCCTACCGACACCTCAATCTGTTCACCTTCTGAAAGATTGTCATAGGTAAACCAATAGCCAATATCGTCGCCTGAAATTTCGCGAGCGTAAGAATTATAGATCTTATACGTTCCGTTGTCGGGTGTCCACTCAGCCTCGACGCCTTTCATCTTAGGCTGCATTTTCCAGAAACCCGATGAACTGGGCTTTTTATTCACCCTCACGGCAAAATACATAGGGAATACAGCGTCAGGATTATAGCAGAAAGTTCCCATGAGACGGCTGCCGACAATCTCCGTGTCGGAAATCCTCTTTATCGAAGCTCCTGTCTCATTTGTAAGGCCAATACCGAGATTGACAAGGATGTTGCCTTGACCGGCCGGGAAGGTAAATCGTTCAACCGACGTGCGCTTAGTGGCGGTCGTTTCAGCCAGGATGCCATATTTGTCAAATAGCGTAGAGTAATAGCCCGGCGACGCAGTCTCGTTGCGGTAAGTCGTGCCATAGTCATAGTAGTTGACATTCAGCGGTCCGGTTGTAGCCATCGTGATAACCGACCCAACCTCCGGACAGCCAACCCCACTGAGATTAACATGGGAGAAGCCTGTGAGATAGCTGTTCGTTACGTCGTAAGGCGTAGACCACCAACGCGCATCCTTATCATAGCGGTTGAGTTCTGACCCCGTTACGTTGAACGGCGACACAGACATCAATCCGTTTGGGACCAATGCGCCCGGATTGGTCGTACCGAAATTGGTCGTACCGATAAACGGATTTACATATCGCAATACAGCGGTATCTTCCGGCTCAAAGGCGTGAACCGGGAAAATAACCGCAATAGCTAATAAAGAAAAGAGATAACGTATCACCCTATATATGAATTTGCTTTAACAAAATCTATTATTTCATTAACGTAGCCAAACGCCATGCAGACAGTGGTGTCAGCAGCGCCGTAATATATAGCCACGCGCTTGCCATCGGTCAGGGCAGCACAGGGGAAAACCACATTAGGCACGTCTCCGACCAATTCGTAGGGAGCTGCCGGAGCAAGCAGATAGTCGCGAGACCTGTATAGAACCTTGGTAGGATTGTCCTTGTCAAGGATTACAGCGCCAAGCGAATAACGATAACCGTTACATGTGCGGATTACACCGTGATAGAACATCAGCCAGCCTTCATCAGTAAGGAAGGGCACCGAACCGGCGCCAATCTTCAAGCACTGCCATGCGCTTTCTTCAAAAGGAGTGACTTTCATCACACAGCGATGCTCGCCCCAGAATTTCATATCAGGACTGAAGCTGATAAATATATCGCCGAATGGGGTGTGTCCGTTATCACTCGGACGGCTCAGCATGGCATACTTACCGTCAAATTTTTGTGGGAATAGCACACCATTGCGGTTAAACGGCAAGAAGGCATTCTCACACTGGAAAAACTCCTTAAAATCAAATGTATAGCCAATGCCTATTGTCGGCCCGTTATAACCGTTACACCATGTAATCCAGTAGCGGTCGTCAATCCATGTCACACGAGGGTCATATTTGTAATCAGAGTCAATCATATCGGTGTTACCCGGCTTAAACTTGATTGGTTCGTGTTCGATGTCCCAGTGAACGCCGTCTTTACTGAAGCCGGCAAAGATATTCATCTGCACAGCTTTGTTATCGCAACGGAAAACTCCGGCATAACCACCGTTAAACGGCACGACGGCGCTGTTGAAAATACTATTAGATGAGGGTATATGATACCTGTCTATTATTGGATTCTGAGAGAATCGCCACAGCGGAGCGGTGCATCCTGCCGGCTTTTCCTCCCAGGGCATAATTTCGGGAGATAATTTCGGTTCTGAAGTCATCATTGTTATGATTTTGATTGTGAATTGTCTGATGGATGTGTAAACGGTATCGTAGCCGCAAGGATGAATGCCGGAACTGACATCACTAATGCGATTGTGAAGAAAAGTTCATAGCCTGTATGCTGATAGACATAACCGCTTATCATGCCGGGCAACATAAATCCGAGATTCATGATTCCAGAGGCAAAGGCATAATGAGCCATCGGATGTTTGCCCGGCGCAACCTGCTGCATCATAAAAAGCGTAAGACCAACGAAGCCGAAACCATAACAGAAGTATTCGGTTACAAGGCCGACAGCGATTAGAGTGATGCTGTCAGGCTGGCACTGCGCAAACAACAAGTAAATTACAAACGGTATGTTGAAGATGCACACTAACGTGAACAAGACCTTTTTAAGTCCGAAATGAGCGATAAAATAACCGCCCAGAATCGAGCCGACAATAAATGCTATCGTTCCCAAAGTGCCGTAGATTAATCCGATTGACTCGTTTGACAGACCCAAACCGCCCATATCTACGGGAGCTTTCAAGAATAATGGCACCATCTTTACCGCGAAACCTTCGGTCAGACGATAACATAATATAAATAATATGTATAGCCAGATATGCTTCTTTGTAAAGAAGTCCTTGAACACATCAAGCAACGAGACCATCGCGCTGCCGAAGCTCGCCGGCGATTCCTCATTCTTAGAACCGGTAGGCAAAAAGAACCAGTGATAGATGGCCACTCCAATCATTACGCTCGCTATAATGCCCATGATTATCATCCAAGCATATTTAGCCGCATTTTCAGGGTCTTCGGCTTTAAAGTGAGTAATCAGCGCTCCAGCGAGATAGACGAGGCCGCCGTTGACCAGCACTTTTGCGAGATTATAAAATGCGCCTTGCCAACCGATATATTGCGCCTGAGTCTTCTTGTCTATCGCAGTCAGATAAATACCATCGGTCGCGATATCGTTTGTCGCTCCGCTTATAGTAATCACAGCCATTATCGCTATCGCAAACGCGAAAAAGTCAGGGACCGGCAACAGGAATGCTATTAAGCCGAAACAGATACCCGACAGCATCTGACACACTAAAGCGAAATGCTTCTTTGTGTAGTAAAGTTCGAGCAGCGGACTCCAAAGGGGCTTGATCGAATACGGCAATATCAACAGCGAGGTCCAGAATGTTATGCTCGCCTCGTCAATTCCGAGGTCAGCAAACATTATGACCGAAGCTAAAGAAATGGCCACAAATGGCAATCCCATTGCAAAATATGCAGTGGGAATCCATGTGATAGGTGATATTTTCTTATGGTCTTGCATCACTGTTGACTCCAAATGTTTCTGACGGAGTTACGCCCATCATAAATTCAAGCGTTCCGCCATTCTTTATTTGGTCAAACTCTATATACGACTTATCATAAGGCTCGCCGTTAAGACGGACTTCCTGTATATAGATATTGTCTGCAGAATTATTATGCGCCCGGATATCCAGCTGCTTTCCATCGCCAACTTCGACTGTAGCTGAATCAAACAGAGGTGTTCCGAACACAAATTTTCCGCCTGTCGGCTCCACTTGATAGAGTCCCATAGATGACAAAACAAACCAAGCCGACATCTGGCCGACATCTTCGTTGCCGCAGAGGCCTGCCATATCGTCATTATACAAATCATTCATTATATGGCGGAGGATAGGTGCAGCTTTATAAGGCTGGCCGACATAATTGTATAAGTAGACTGTGTGATGGCTCGGTTCGTTACCATGGGCATACTGACCAATAAGGCCACTGATGTCGGGCGACGCGTCGTCGCCAAGCTGACCTTCTACAGTGAAGAGAGAGTCGAGCTTGTTGACAAACTGTTCTTCAGAATCGAAGAGCGCTACAAGTCCGTGGGGATCATGCGGCACAAGCCATACATATTGCCAGCCATTGCCTTCGCAGTAGTCATCGGCTCTGTGAGTGGTAGCAAACGGATTGAAAACCTCATCGCGGAACTTGCCGTCCATAGATTTTCCACGCATGAAATTAGTCTCGCTGTCAAAATATTTGCTGTATGACGCAGCTCTTTCGCCGAAATAATTGCTGTCTTCTTCCTGTCCGAGCAGGGCAGCGACTTTTGCAACGGCATTGTCGGCAATAGCATACTCCAGACCTTTTGCCACGCTTTCATCGCATCCAGGGGCATCGTAAGGCACATAGCCGTATTGTTTCAGAGCGCCGAGCGAGCGTTCGTCGAGCATACAAGATGCTTTCATCGCCTCGTAAGCGCCGGTAGAGTCATTGACAAAACCTTTCAGCAACAAGTCACCCAATACTATAACACCAGGGTTGCCTATCATGCAGTCGGTTTCGTTGCCATGAAGATGCCATACGGGCAGTTTGCCCTGCTGACGATAGATGTTGATAAACGTGTTGGCATAATCACCTTGCAGCTCGGGGTGAATGATAGTCGACAACGGGTGAGCCGCGCGATATGTATCCCAGAGTGAGAAAATGGTGTAATCTGTGAATTTGCCTTCGGTATTGTAATTGTTGCCATCGGCGCCACGATAGTCACCGTTGACGTCGCTGAACACTGCCGGAGCAAACATAGTGTGATAGAGCGCAGTATAGAATTTGCGTTTATCACTCTCATTGCTGCTCTTAACATCAATTTTGGCAAGTTGCTTGTTCCAGGACTCATCGGCCGCTTTGGCAACCTGGTCGAAATCCCAGGCGTCGTTCTCTGCAGCAAGATTAATTTTGGCATTTTCAACACTTACCGGCGAGACGCCAACCTTCATCAACAAAGGCGACGATTTGGGGTCAAAGGCAAAGGTCATATCCTCATTGTCACCATAGTGAGCGATGAATGGTTGCGAGAACTGGGCGGTAAAATAGATTTTCTGGTCTCTTGCCCATCCTCTCGAGTAACGGTAACCCGAGATAGTGCTGTCGTTTTCAACCACAATCTGAGTTTCTGTCGGCTTGTCCCAACCGATACCGTAAGTCAAATTTAATTTGACATAAGCTGTATCTGCTTCTGCTGGGAATGTATATCGGTGGAAACCTGTGCGCGTGGTGGCGGTGAGTTCGGCTTCAATGCCCGAATCATCGAGAATCACGCGGTAATAACCCGGACGGCAGACTTCTTTTTCATGAGTGAACGCCGAACTGGTGTCTTCCTTATTGACAACAGGGAGAACCAATATATCGCCTAAGTCACCTATGCCAGTGCCACTTAAATGAGTATGGCTGAAGCCGAGAAGGGTTGAATCAGAAGCGTGATAGCCTGAGCACCAGTCCCAGCCCTTTACAAACTGCGAGGAGCCTAACTGAACCATGCCGAAAGGCACATTTGCGCCTAAAAACACGTGACCGTGATCTCCAGTACCGATAAACGGGTTCACATAATCGGTAAAGTGAGTTTCAGTGTCTTTGTCCTGACTCTGAGAGCACGATAGCGCCATGAGGGGTAATGCAATACCCACAAATAATTTGCTTATATTATTCATCAGTCTTGGAATCAAGTTGTGATAATGCAAAAGCGTAAGCGCCGGCAGAAATTGCCTTGCTTGCACCGATTTCTGAGAATACGACACCGAGGCGCTTCATAGGGTCGTAAACGACCGGGATATCCGTGCCCGGTATCATGATAGTCTGACGTGCACCGGCTGAGAACTTCTCAAATTCTTCGGGATTATCAAGGTAGAATACTTCGGGCTGGACACACTTGACCATCGTGCCGTCGAGAGTGCAAACCGTTCCTCTTAATTCTTTGAGGATTGAGTCAATCATCAGATGACGCGCTGCAGTTATGCCGCCGCCGATTACGATAATGCCGTCAATAAGAGATGCTGCCAGAGCCATAGAGAAACCGGCTGTCTCACCCATTTCTGCGAAAGCTTTCTTTGCGGCTTCTGCATCACCCGGCTTTTTGCCATCGGCAATCTCGCAAATATCTTTGGGTGTGAGAGCGCGGTCGTCACCGCTGAGCTCGCGATATACACGCTGGATAGCGCGCACCGAGACACCCTCTTCGGCCATCACGCCGTGTTTGGTCTTATGAGGCAGGCAGAATGTCTCAACGCATGAGTTATCGCCGCGGTTTAATTTGCCGTCAACCACTATGCCGACACCAAAACCTGTGCCGAAGGTGTAACCGATGAGATTGTGATATTGCTTGGCGCTACCGCTCGCCTTAAGTTTCTTGTTGATAGACGGAAGCACGCCGCACAGGGCCTCGCCATAAGCGAAAAGGTCGCCGTCGTTATTGATGTATACTGGTATTCCAAATTCACGCTCGAGATACGGACCTAACGCAACGCCATCGCGGAACGAGGGGAAATTAGGAAGGAAACCGCCGATAATACCATTGGGGTAATCTGCCGGGCCGGGGAAGGCGAAACTTATTGCCACCGGCTTTTCATCAAGCGACTCGATGACTTCTTTAAAGCCTTTGACTATAGTTGCGAGACACAGGTCAAGGTCATGTGCGTTTGACGGATAGGTTATAGGCGTGGTGATATATTCACATCCACGCATTGCACCGAATACCAGATTAGTACCGCCGGCATCGAGTGTGATGACAATTCGTTTATCAGTTGTATACATGGTTATTATATTATATAATGGTTATTTATTTCGAGAGAATGAATATGGATAATCTTTTTCGTCTTTGCCCCAGTCAGTGTTTGGCTTATCGCTTTTGTTTATCGTGATATGTTTGCCTGATTTGAGGTCATCAAGTGTGAAGTATGAGGGAGTATAAGGCTTGCCGTCAACCTTTATATCCTGTATATAGACGGCATTACCATCGCCTGTGGCTTTGGTCTCGATGACCGTCTGTTTTCCATTGTCAAATGTCAAAGTCGCCTTGTCAAAGATAGGTGTGCCGATGACGTATTCACCCGAACCGGGAGCGACGGGATAGAAACCTAAAGCCGAGAACACATACCATGCCGAAGTCTGACCGTTGTCTTCATCGCCGCAATAACCGTCGGGGGTCGGTGAATACATGCGCTCCATCACCTCATATAATTTTTCCTGAGCCTTCCAGGGCTGCCCGGCGAAGTTATAGAGATATATCATGTGCTGTATCGGCTGGTTGCCATGAGCATAGTTGCCCATGTTCATAACCGTCATCTCGCGTATTTCGTGAATCGGGAAGCCATAATAGCTGTCATCGTAGAGCGGAGCCACGGTGAAAACCGAGTCAAGCATTGTCACAAAGTTATCCTTGCCTCCCATCAGGTCAATTAGACCCTGTGGGTCGTGGAATACCGACCATGTGTAGTGCCAGCTGTTGCCTTCGGTGAAGGCGTCGCCCCATTTAAGCGGAGAGAAGGGCGACTGGAATGTGCCGTCTGCATTACGGCCTCGCATCAGTCCCGACTCCTTGTCAAAGACATTTTTATAATTCATTGCTCGCTCGGCATAGAGTTTCTGCTCTGCCTTTGGGCGACCAAGCGCTTTGGCGAGCTGATAGAGACACCAGTCATCGTAAGCATACTCAAGCGTCCGAGCAACATTCTCGTGAATATTAACATCGTAGGGTACATAACCTAACTTATTATAATACTCATGACCGAGGCGGCCGCTTGACGAAACCGTAGGATGTACGGCATCAGTGCCTGCAGTAGCGGCTTTCCAGAGAGTTTCCTTGTCTGAGACTTTAGCTCCTGACAGGTAGGCGTCAGCCAATACTGAAGCCGAGTTATTGCCGACCATACATCCTCGGTGGCCCGGGCTGCCCCATTCGGGTACAAATCCGCTCTCTCGGTAGTGATTGAGCAAGCCTTCCTGTATTTTTGTATTGATATCGCTGTAACAAAGATTCAGCAACGGAAAGAGCGCTCTGAATGTATCCCAGAAGCCGGTGTCTGTAAACATATATCCGGGCAGCACCTCACCTGTGTGGGGGCTGTAGTGCACGGGCTTGCCATCCTTGTCAATCTCATAAAATTTTCTTGGGAACAACAGCGAGCGGTAGAGACAGGAATAGAATGTGCGCATCTGACGGTCGGTTGCACCCTCGACACTTATCTTGCCGAGCTCATGGTTCCAAGCGTCTTTCCCTTCTGCCACTAATTTTTCAAATGATTTGTCGCTTAACTCATTTTTAAGGTTAAGCACAGCTTGTTCGGGACTAATGAATGATGACGCTGTGCGCACATAGATTTTTTCACCCTTACGGGTCTTGAACGAAATGATTGCTCCGGCATGGTCAGTCTCAACGTGGCTTAAGCCGGTTTTCATCACCGAGTCCTCGACAACAATATATGACTCAAAATCTTTGTCAAACTCTATAACAAAGTAATTTTTAAAATTGTCAGGCACGCCGCCGCTATTGCGTGTGGTGTAACCCATCACGCGCCTGTTTTTAGCGTCGACTGTGACAGATGAACCCTTGTCGAAGGCATCAATCACAATATTCGACTGGTCGCTCTGAGGGAACGTGAAACAGAACATGGCCGCCCTCTCTGTGGGCGAAACTTCAGCCACCACATCATAGTCAGCCAAATATACCTTATAGTAATATGGCAGACACTCCTCCCCTTTATGAGAGAACCAGCTTTCACGCTCATTTTCGTCAAAAACGGGTTTGCCGACAGTAGCCATAATCGAGAACTGCCCGTAATCGTTAATCCAGGGGCTGGGCTGATGAGTCTGCTTGATGCCGCGCAGTTTATGGGCGTCGTAGGTATAGACCCAGCCATCGCCCATCTTACCAGTCTGCGGAGTCCAGAAATTCATGCCCCACGGGCGAGCGATTGCCGGATAGGTGTTGCCGGCTGAAAGTTCGAAACTTGATTGCGAACCCATCAGAGGGTTGACATATTGAGTATAGTCGTTAGCTTTCACCGTTAAGGCGAGAGTTAACGTAAAAATCAGGCTACCTAATTGCTTAATTAGATTCGAGGCCATAGTGGTATTAATTGGTTATGAATAATAATCGTGCGTAAAGTTACAAATTTTTGACGGGATTTGGCGACATTTCGAGTTCAAGATGTGAACCATTCATAATCATATCGTGAGTTATGAATGTTTTTTCGTAAGGAACGCCGTCGAGAGTGGCAGATTTAACATAGATATTCTCTTTAGAGAGATTGGGAGCAGTGACTTTGAAAGTCTTGCCATTGTCGAGCCGCAACTCCATAGATTTGAAGAGTGGTGTGCCGAGTTCATAGACCCCACTGACAGGATTGACCGGATAAAAGCCCATTGCACTGAAAACAAACCACGCCGATGTCTGTCCGCAATCTTCGTTGCCGCATAATCCGGCCGGAGTGACGTCATAGAGCTCATTAACCACCTCTGAAATATATTTCTGGGTGAGGTCAGGACGTCCGGCATTATTAAAAAGATAGATTACATGGTGGCTTGGCTCGTTGCCCTGCACATACTGCCCTATCATGCCGGTGCTGAATATCGGCAGCGACGAATCTTCGGTAGGGTTAAACGTCATCATGCTGTCGAGTTTCTGCAAGAAGCGCTCTTTGCCTCCCATAAGGTCAATCAGCCCGTCGACATCGTGCTGCACTGACCAAAGATACTGCCATGCATTGCTTTCACAGATGTGTTCTGAATAGTCTTCCGGGTTAAAGTCTGGCAAGAACTCTCCGTTGGTCGCGCGAGGTTGCATGAAGCCTGTCGCCGGATTGAATACGTTGCGATAATTCTGTGACCTCGCATAGAACTCGTCTGCGATATCCTTGCGACCCATTTTATCGGCCATCAGGGCTATGCAATAATCATCATAGGCATACTCAAGGGTCTTTGACATCGACCAGTTGTCGCTGTTGTGCTCATCGACCAAGTCGTAAGGCACATAACCTAAGCTCTTATATTCACCTATCTGGCGGTAGCCATCGAGGTTGGCCGTTGACACACACAAATCGAGTGCCTCGGCGGCCAGCGAATCGGGTATCATACCTTTCATGTAGGCGTCGACAATTACCGGCACCGAATGGTAGCCAATCATCATGTCGGTTTCCGAAGCCTGGAAATTCCACACTGGCAGTCTGCCGTTCTGCCTGCCGAACGCAACGAGCGACTGCACGAAATCACCAGTCCTCTGTGGCTGCAGATAGGTCATCAACGGATGAGCCGCACGATAAGTATCCCAAAGTGAGAATGTCCCGTAATTATTCCATCTATCTGCCTTGTGAACCTTATTATCGGGTCCCATATATGAGCCATCGACATCGTCGTATATGGTCGGGGCAAGCATCGAGTGATACATCGCCGTGTAGAACTTCGTTTTGTCTGCCTCATTATCGCTCTCGACGCTGACCGCCGACAACGCGCGCTGCCATGCGTCATGAGCCTGTGAGCGATATTTATCAAAGTCATTTTCCGAAGCCTCTGCCTCAAGGTTTAGCTTAGCGCCTTCCTCGCCTGTGCATGATATAGCAGTAGCGACAGTTATCTGCTCATTGTCTGTCGTCGTAAAATAGAAGTAGGCGACATCGCCCTTGCCTATCTCTACGCCGTCTTTAATGATTGGCGTGGACACAACCTCTATGCTGTCCCAGGCACGTGAGAATCTTGACCGGAACCACAGTCGCTGATTTCGCGCCCAGCCATCAGAGAAACGGTAGCCCTCGACTGTCACCGAATCGACCACTGATATTTTACTGTCTTGGGTCGCATCCCAGTTCATCGCCTTTGCGAGATTGAGGATTACGGCTGCCTGCCCGGATGGAAAAGTGTAGCGTTGGATGCCACAGCGCTCAGTGGCCGTCAGCTCTACATTAATGTCATAATCGGTTAAGCGTACGCGGTAATATCCTGCTGCGGCTTCCTCGTCGTCATGCGAGAAACGCGAATGTATGCCAAGCGGCTCCTCAGCCTCTTTTGCCGGGAGCATCACTGGCATGTATGAAATATCATACAGGTCACCGGCGCCCGTGCCTGAGAGGTGAGTATGGCTGAATCCTGCTATCGTCGAGTCAGGATAATAGTAGCCGGCAATCCTGTCCCAACCGGGCAGACCGTTGTCAGGGCTCAACTGCACCATGCCGAAAGGCACTTGGGCGCCAGGGTATGTATTGCCCGTAAAGTCTGTGCCAATCAGAGGATTGACATAGCCGGTCACATCGGAGCCAGTCATCACAGACTCTGCCGAACATGCTGCAAGCAGCAACGATAATATTGTAAATCCTAATGTACGCATCTCCGTCAATATCGTTTATAGAGGGTTAATAAAAACAGTGGGTTAGAAAACTCGCGTTCTCTAACCCACCCATAATTATCATGTACCTATTAGACATTAAATTATTTCTTCCATACGACATAGCCGCGTGAAACCTTTTTGGCCTCTTTATCAACGTTATACCATACGCCGACACGCTTAGCATCATTGTCTACAAGAATCTTAACCTTGCCAGGGTATTCGTCTCTGCTCCAATCACCATATATGAATGTACCATCAACTTCTTCGCCAACCTTAGTTCCTTCAGGATAAACTATTTGAGCGGCGGCTCCGGTATAGCCCCAAACCTCATATATACCTCCGAAGGTTATCATGCCATCACTAATTCTCTGGCCAAACCAGCACTCTGGGTCATAGAGATATGACGGAGTTTTGCCGTCCAACTGACCTGTATTATAGTCGATTTCTGAGATTTCAAGCAAGTCGCCATCGGTGAATGCGATTAAGTCGCCTTCAATGGTAACATTCATAGATGCAGAGAGTTTACGGCAGTCAGTTACAGTAATCTTGCACTCAACTGGGTCATCGTTCACTATAGTAGTGAGTCGGATAACACCAGATTCACTGTCGATTGAAGCCTCAACCGCCTCATTATCACAAGTGATAACGTAGCCACCATTACCTAAAACGACGTAGGCATCTGTTGTTGTGGCACGCAGACCATAAGGCAGCTTGGCTGTAAGAGAAGCAGCGTTAAGTTCGAGTTTGTCGTTGGTTGTATAAACGTCTACTTTGAGGCTCTTGTAGTTGTTATTAGCGTCAGAAACCATGACTTCAGTTACGCCGTTTTTAAGACCTTCAATCATGGGAACACCGTCGACCTCAACTACTTCTGCCACCTCGGGATTCAAAGAGAAGGCTTTCAGGCCCCCGGCTGAGGTTTCAATCGGGAGTGAGGCCTTATTTTGAGCTCCAATTTTTACTTCAATAGAGTTGGTTGTGAACGTCAGTTCACCATTGTCGGGAGTGACAACATTGACCGGTTCGAAGGTGGTGTCATCGTCATCGCAGGCAGTGAAACCTACCGATGCCGTGGCCATTAAGGCCGAAGTCAATATATAATAATGTAATTTCATGTTAATCTATTTTGGTATATGCAGTTATATATGTATATCCGGCTTTTAGTTCCAGTCTTTGGGATATCTTAAGCCGTCGTCTACGAGTTCATCGTCAAAGAGAGCTGAAGCTGCGTCTTTAAGCGAGAGGTCAGCAAATAAGACAGCATAGTCCTCGCGCGGACCGCCGTGGCTCTTATCGATAGGATTAAGGGCGAAGATCATGTGACAACCCCAACCCTCGATGCGCATTAGAGTATATTTATCTGCCGAAATGACGTTACCCTGGGCAAACTCCTGGCTGAACGCACCCATGTTAGACTTGGGCATGCCGGGATAGCAAGGAGTCAAATCTGATGAGCCGCCATAATTATGGAAAGCATATTTGCAGTATTCGCCGGGCTGCACACCGTCAATTTCATAAAGTTGGTAGGTCGAAGAGAAGTTGTATGCGATATTTTCGCGGTGAGGCTGAACTTTCCATACTTCATAAATCAGACGCGAAGCGCGCTCATAAGAATCAGCAGGAATAACAAAGCCGGGGAGAACAGGCTCGCTAATCTGAGAGTATTCATCGTCCCAGAACACACCGTCGAGATTGTATGCGTCGCACATTGCCTTTACCTCTTTAGCAAAATAACGGGCAGTCTCATCAGTAAGATAGCTGATACCTGCACAATCCCAGTTACCCAGGATGCTGAGATACACTTTCATACCGCGGTCCTTCAGAGGCTTAATATACTTGTCATAGTTGCTGAGCACAGCCTGGATATTCTCGTTATTGTGGATATACACCTTTCCTGTAGTCTCGTTGTAGTTGATGTTAGACGAGAAGAGAACCACGGCATCGAAGAGTGATTTGCCGCTGTTTTTGAGTGTATATGAGGTCAAACACAGAGGATTGGTATCGTTGATTTCCAGAGTGGCAAACATCTTGGTGCCAGGCACAGTCTCGCCGGTAATGAAATCCACTACATACTTGGTAGGATCGGGAAGATTGGTCATGTCACGCACGAAGATAATCTTTGTCATGTCGGTTGACCCGAGCTGCGAGCCTCCGCTAATCTGAACCTTGAGGGGCAGGACGTAAGTCTCGTTGTGGTCAAGTGAGCCGTCTGAAGTGAGTGTATAGTCAATCGCAGCTTTGTTCGAGCCTGATGTGATAGCAACTGCACCTCCGTTGGCAAAGTTCACCATGTTTTGGGGAAGAGCCTTGAAAGCTGTTCCGTTAGCAGCGTTGTATTGATCGAGAACCGCAGCATCATAGCTGAAGGTCACTGTCGCATTAGACGCACCGCCGCCATTAACCACCAGCTGAGTGGTCGTATTATTGCGGAACTCTATATTTGAATAGTTGCGCATGCCGGCTGCATCGGTAATGTAAACTACATCGTTATCGGGCACTGCCAGTTTATCGGTGTCGACCGTTCCGACTTTCACATCGTCATCACAGGCAACAGTGACAGCTGCAGCAACAGCAAAAAGGCACGATTTGAATAAGAAACTTTTTTTCATTGATTAGTTAAATTAATTAGTGAGTATAGATTATTATTCCGGAAGGCTAACCGGCACCCATACAGGGGCTTCACCCATTATCAGATCATAACCGTTTGCATAGTCATGGATAAGTGTGCCGGCTCCTTCATTAAACTTCCAATAAGCTACAAGTCCGGGGCTCTGAGGGTCAACTATGTATGCCTGATCTGCGTCTGCAATCTCAGCATCTGAAAGAATCCTGTTCCAGACACGGACTTCTGACATGCAACCCTTCAGATAGCGGTTAAAGCTATATGAATAGCCTACTGCAAACTGGGTCGTCCAGTCAACGGGGAACATGGCCGCTGACACCTTGGTGGCTTTACGTACACCATTGATAAACATGGTAGCATCACCTGTCGTTGAATCAAAGGTAAACGAAAGTTTGGTCCACTCTTTTGCCTTGAATGACCAAGACGGGTCAGAGACATTGCCTGCGAAGGTAGCAAGCTGAATCTGGTCGATAGGCTCAGAGTCGCCAAGACGGAGAAGGAACATACCTTCCACGCCAAGCAGAGTCTGGATACCTGCTTCACTACCACCGAACTCATTAACATTTACAAGCATCTGCACTGTGAGCTTTTCAATGTTTTTAAGCCCGGTTGAATTACTCGGAGAGTTCAAAAATGCTGCTCGGTCTGTCATGTCTGCAACAACGTTAATAAGAGCTGCGCCGCGAACCACAATGTAACGTCTCTTCTGGCTGTCAAGCACAGGGACTGTAGAACTTTTTACATTTAACGGCAGCACATATATTTTATTGCGGTCAAGTGTGTTAAGATTTGTTATGTCGACCACAACGTCGCTTGAAGTTACAGCACCCGGTGCAAAAATCGCTACCGGCTCTACTAATGTGTAGTTATCCTTAGGAAGCATTATGGCGCTTTCGCTGTAGATAGCGTTATACGCCTCGACGAGTGATTCGTCAACGCCGTAAACCACGTTGACTTCTTCACGGGCAGGATTAACCATAGTCAGGTTAAAGCTCTGTGTTGAGCTGTCGGCCATGCCGTCAATGAGCACAGCAGCCGGCTTCAACGCTGAGTTATCAATTATGCGATTATCAACCGTTTCGCTGTCGTTGCAGGCTGTTAGTGTGACACCTGCGACAAGCATTGCAGCTGAAATATATGAATAGAATTTCATAATTAAATTATCGGTTATTGGTTAGGTTAAACTTATTTCGCTGCAGGATTGATTATCTGAATGAAGCGACGTATCGCGTCATAGTTACCATGAGATACATAGTAATCGTTCTGCACGTTGCGCACACCGGCTGCACCCACATTATGAGCGGCAGTCCATCTTGCAAGTCCGTCAATTGCGAGCGAACCATCTGAGAAAAAGCCTGTTTTTCCGTCTTCGTTAGTGTCGATTGCGCGATAGTCGGCAACCAAACCTAACTTAGCATCATCAACAATGCCTTGGACACCTGAGTAATAGAATGTGTACATGTTGACATCCTGTGCAGCTTGTGACTCCGAAAGCATAATCATTCGGAAGTCGGCAAGTACGGGATAATCGGTAATGTTCTGTGGCTTACCGATGAAGTCAAACATCACGCCTTTGTTGCGAGCATAGAAATCGGCGAGGACACCGAGATATGCATTAGCCTTTGCATTGTATTCAGCAAGCTGAGAAGGAGTGAGGTGAACAGTCCATTTACCATCAAAACCGGTCATCACACCGTCAACACCGAGTGTCAGGTAAGCTAACTTCTTAGAGAATGCACCGGCAGCAAATTCTGCAAAAGTCGGGTCGAGAAGCTCGGCAGGGATGTCGAGACCTTCGTTATCGGGGTTACCCTCGAAAGCGATGCGCTGCTCGGCGAGTTCTTCACAGAGAGCTGTGTATTCACTCTGGATATCATTGAAGCCTACGCTAATCAGCACTTGCATGCCCTTTTCTTTCTGCACCTTGGCGATTTCGTCTACCATTTGGTTGGTGATTGATTCAGGCGAAGTGAGGACAACCACGTCGATTGAGTCAGGGAGCGCACTGATGCGGTCGCCCTGCGAACCGATTGCCTTGTCGGCGTTATTGAACCATGCATAGATTTTCTTGTGAGGCTTTGCACGGTAAGCACGCAGATTGGCAAGATATTTACCATAAGCGGCAGGATCGGCGCTTTCGATGGTACCGTAGTCGAGGTCTATGCTTTTCGGGTCAGTCCAGTCGTCACAGGCAGTCACCGAGACACCTAAAGCGACAACGGCGACTGCCGAAGATATATATTTAAGTACTCTTTTCATTTTTGATATTTCTTTATAGTATATAACTGTCTAATATAGGGTTAAAGACCAGGTTTGCAAGCCCACCAGAGCGGAGTGGCAAGGTTGTCAGGACCACCGAGGTATTCAGAAACGGCCTTCTGGACGTTAACAAGGTTGTCAGTGTACTCTGATGCTGGATAGGGCTGACGCTGCGGACCGCGGTTAACGTCGACAACGTTCGAACCGTTGTATGCCACGGGAATCAGGAACGGATAGCCTGTGCGGCGATAGTCGGCCCAAGCTTCGTTACCGAGTTTCCAGTTGGCAATCCACTTCTGGGTGATAATCTTCTGCTGTTTCTGCTCGGCAGTGAGGCTTTCGTCCCATTTGATTGTAACGGCAGGTATTACACCGTTCCATGGATTGAGGCTTTCGGGGTCATAGAACTGAGCCGGAGTCGATGTAGCGTCGTTGATATACGCTTCGGCTGCCTCGCCTACGCCATAGTCTTCGAACGACAGGCGGATACCTTCGTTATAGAAGCTCTCGGCGCTGCCACCCATGTCCCAGCCGAATACGGCTGCACCTTCGGCGCGGAGGAAGCATACTTCTGATGCGTTCTGCCACAATGCCGGAGTGTTACCGGGGAGGTTTATGCCAGAGAACTTAACACTCCAAGTAGTGTTGAATGATTCCCAGCCGCGGCGTATACCGACATATTCAAGCGAAACGCCTGTCGGAGACTGCTGCCAGCTATCGCCGTCTTTATAGCTTGACGCTATGAGATATGCCGGGCGGCGCGCGTCTTTATAGCCGTTCATATAACAGGCGATTTCAGCGCTGGGTCGTGAGTCCTGTGAGTTGTAAAGGATTGCGGTGCGCATTGAGTTGGTAGAGGTTGTATAAGCCTTCCAGGTTGCGTTTTGGCTGTTAGTCTCGATTACGCCACCATTAGCAGGGTTAACGGCGTCTTCTGCCATCTGTTTTGCCAATGCAGGGTTAGCGTAAGAGATACGCATTGCGAGACGGAGCTGGAGCGAGTTACAGAAACGCACCCAGTTAGCGACATCGCCGCCGTAAACCTTGTCGACGAGCGGGCTCATCTGTGCGGTCAGATTGTCAAGCAGAACCTTACGAGAAGCAGCGAGCTCTTCGAAGAACTTATTGTAGACAGCTTCCTGAGAGTCATAAGGAGTCTTAACAGCGCCTTCGAAACCGATAGCTGAATAAGGGATAGGACCATAGCAATCGGTCACACGGTCCATAGCCGCAACCTTCACGATATTGGCTACTGCCATCGGCACAACTTCACCGCTCGACTCGCAGAAACCTTCGACCATCGCAAGGTTAGTATAAAGAGTTGCAATGATTTTTGAGTCAGACAGGAACACTGAGGTCCAGTTATCAGGGGCGTTGTTACGCACATATGAATTCATGAACGGAGCGCCGTCTGAAAAGTAACCGCCGAGTGTGCCACCGAGCAGACAGTCGACAAACTGTGTGCAGTTGACATCAGATGGAGCAACCGTGCTGAAAATATTTGTCATTGACGATACGAGAGCGAAGCCATCGGCTGATAGATTGTCAGGCTCTGACTGCTTGCCGTTGATGTCCATATAATCGCCCGTACATGCGGCGGTAGCCATGAGGAGGCCGCAGCCAAGCATTACTTTATTGAATGTATATTTCATCGGGAGCTAAGTTTAGAAGTTGAATTTAACATTGAAACCGAAGTTGCGAAGCGAAGGCATCATGAAGTTGTCGATACCCTGGAAATAATTTCCGGCTGAAGCCACTGCTTCAGGATCGTAAGGAGCTCGGTTATAAATCATCCACAGGTTGCGGCCTACGAGCGAAACGTTGATGTCGCAAACGTTGCCAAGCCAGCGGCGAGGTATAGTATAGCCGATAGTGGCTTCCTGAAGGCGTACGTTGGTGGCAGAGTAAGTGTAGTACTGGGGCACTGTTTCACCGCCTGCTACAAGGCTGTACCACTGTTCGGGGTTCATGCGGTCGTCATTGTTGATGCTCACGAAACCAAGGTCACGGGCGTTGCCGGTTGCTTCTGACACACCATAGTCAAGCACAGCCTGAGTGCGTGAGTAAACGATGCCGCCAAAACGGGCTGCAAGCATAAAGCTGAGCGAGAAGTTTTTGTAGCGGAACGAGTTGCTCCATGCGAGATTGCCATTGGGAAGCACTGAGCCGAGTTTGATAGGCTGGTCAGCGACCGATGTGGTGGCTACGTTGCCAGCAGCGTCGATATAAATGTTACCATTGGCGTCGCGCTGGAGGTCGAGCATTGAGTAGAGGTCGCCCATTGTGCCACCTTCGCGGAGGATGAAGCGAGTTGCGCCTACTGCGTTATCAGCCATAGTGAGCTGGTCGATTTCGAGTTTTTCGCCGGTGACGGGGTTGAACGCGTTGCGACCGAGTTCGATAATCTTGTTCTTATTGAACGAGTATGTCATGTTAGAGTTCCAGGTGAAGTTGCCCCAAGTGTGACCGAAGCCAAGAGCAAATTCCATACCCCAGTTGCGGATATTACCGGTCTGGATATAAATCTTAGAGTATTTGCCGGCAGGGATGTTGGGGTTGAAAGTCTGGTTGTATGTATCGGCGCGATACCAGGTTGCGTCGAAGTTGAAGTCATTGAGGAAACGGAAATTCATACCGACTTCCCATGATTTTGTACGTTCGGGCAGAAGGTTGTCAACCGGATACTGGGTGAGCACTGACCATGTGCCGTTCTTCCATTCATAACGCGGATTAGCGATGTAGCGCTGGAAAGCCGAACCTACTGATGCCCAAGAAGCGCGGATTTTCCATAATGAAAGATATTCCTGAGGAATAGTCACGCCTGCGTCTGCAAGCATCTGGGTCATAAGCACTGACACGCCGACCGACGGATAGAAGAAGCTTGACTTCTTAGAGTTGGGGCCTGCGAGAGCCGATGGCCAGTCGTTACGGCCTGTGAGAGTCAGGTAGTAAGTACGACGGAAACCGAGGTCAGCAGAAGCGTAGAGTGACTGAGTCTGCTCGCGCCACATCTCCCAAGTCTTGGTAGCGTTTCTTGAAATATTATTGATTGAGAAGAAGTTGGTGAGCAGGGCGTCCTGACCGGGGTAGTTCTGTGTGCCGTCGGGGATACCGCCGCGATTTGAGATTGCGTCATAGCGCATGTCAGAGATTGAACCACCGAAGTTGGCCTGAAGGTCCCATTCGTCGGAGAGCTGCTTGTTGAAGCTTGCGAGGAAGTCAGCATAAATCTGCTTTTCCTTGTAGTTTGACTCGCCATAGTAGCCGCGCTCTGAGTTGTCAGTGAGGTTGCTGATAGTCGAAGCGTAACGCTTGTCGGTCGACTTGGTGTAAGAGTTGTCGATGCGTACACGGCCGCTAAGTGTGAGGTAAGGCAACACTTTATATGTCAACTGGGCACCGAGCATATATCGGTCCTTGTTAGTGTCGCGGAGGTTACGGTAGTTGACCCAGTAGGGGTTCTGAACTGTCAGGTTGTAAGCGCCGTAACGCCAGTTCTGAACATTGATTTTACGAGCAGGGTCATACACTTCATAAGCGCGAACCTCGCTCCAGTCATTGCCGCGTGGGAAAAGATATGCGCCGACAATCGGGTTCATATAAGAGCCCTGGTTGACCATGTTGCGGTCGCTCTGATAGATGTAGCTCGCGTTGAGGTCGAGGGTCATCTTGTCATTGAGGAATGTCGACGTATTGCGGAAGCTGAAGTTGTAACGGTCATAGCGGTCGTTGGGAACTATGCCTTTTGAGTTAACGGCAGCTGCAGAAGCGTAGGTCTGGTTTTTCTCTGTACCGGTTGACAGGGTCACTGAGTTGGTAGCGACCAAGCCTGTGCGGAAATAGTCTGACGATACGTCATAGCCGTAGTTGTTATAGGGCGTGAGGTGTGAGCCCCAGCTGAATGACGATGTCGGGTCAAGCGCACCGTTCTGACCTGATCCATAGTTGTTCTGGAAACGGGGGAGCACCCATGCCCGGCTCCAGTCCATATTTGAACCCACGGTGACTTTTGTCTTGCCTACCTGGCCTTTCTTGGTGGTGATGACGATAGCGCCATTGGCTGCCTCAGAACCGTAAAGCGCCGCAGCGGCAGCACCGGTCAGCACCGAAAGAGACTCGATGTCGTCAGGGTTGATATCAGCGATAGGCTCTGACGCACCGCTTGAACCGAATGCACCGGCGTCGCCTTCCGAACGCGGAGCGCGCATCGGCATACCGTCAACGACATACAGAGCGTTTGACGACTGCATGATTGACTTCGTACCGCGCATCACAACCTTCGAAATACCGCCCGTACCCGACGATGAAGCGTTGATGTTGACACCTGCCACCTTACCGGCGAGCTGGTTGACGAAGTTGGCGTCTTTGTTGACCAAAAGGTCTTCGCCGCTTACTTGCTGAACGTTATATGAAAGTGATTTCTGCTCACGTTTGATACCCAACGCAGTTACGACCACCTCGTTGAGCGCTTGTGAATCAGGGACCATGCTAATTTCGTTATTCGCGTCATCAGTGACCTTCATCTCTACCGGACGGTAGCCGATATAAGAGCACTCAATGACAGGGTTTACATCTGCTGTTTCCAGGATATAGTTACCGTCAATGTCTGTGATGACACCGCGCTCTGCTCCCTTGACACGCACGCTCACACCTACCATAGGAGAGCCTGTTTCATCAAGTATCACACCCGAAATCTTGCGGCGCGCACCCTGACGGCTGTCAGATGTGTTTTTAGAGCCGGCCTTTTTCAGGTAGACTACATTATCTTTTACTACATAGGTGATGGGGGTTCCGTCAAATAGTTTTTTCAGAGCCACATTGACATCCTCATCATTCAGATTGACGCTTTTCGCCTTCAGATTGGCGATATCGTCATCATAGAAGAATTTGTAAGAAGACTGTTGCTGAAGGGTGTTGATTACATCGCCCACTTTAGTGTCAGCTCCTGTCTTGAGCGTGATGCCTGCGTTTGCCATAAGTGCCATGGCAAGGATAGCCCCGCTTATTAGCGGACGCGGCTTTAGCTTTAAGGTCTTTAACAGCATGTTTTATGAATTTGGTTAATATTGTATTAATGGATGAATTCCCAATGTTGCGATATTTCAATAAACACGGTCAACTGAAATACTACTTATTCCAATCTTACAAATTTTAAACTCACATCAAAAAAATGTTATCGCGTATATTATTTAGGTGAGATAACGATGTGGCCGTCTCGTTCTGAAAATTCGACTGGTATGGTGTGACACAGATGTTTAAGCGTTGAATCGAGCTTCTCATAGTAGACCGTTGCGCCCGAGTATGTCTTCACTGGGTCTACGCCCGGCGACACTTCGATTGGGGTGTCATAGAGTTGCACGAGTATATCACATATCTGGCCGATGTTAGCGTTTTCAAACGGTATGATGCGGTCGTGCCATGCGGCGTCGATTGCGGCGTTAGTCTCTGTTACGCTCAGTTTGCCCGATTCAATACTGTAGCTCACCCTTTGACCCGGCACTAAGAGCACTCCTTCATTCCGATTGACAGGCGACACCTCCACTCCGCCTTCAAGGAGGCTGACACTGCTGTCCTCATGGTCCCTGCTCACAAAATCAAATTTCGTACCCGTGACCTCTACACTGAGATACTGACCTGTAACCACAAACGGATGCTCGCTGTCTTTTTTGACTTCAAAGAAGGCTTCGCCGTCAAGCGTCACCTCGCGCGAACGTGATGCAAAGGTTTCGGGATAACTCAGCACAGAATTTCTGTTGAGGTAGACCACAGTGCTATCGGGCAGCACAACCTTCTCGCATGATGATAGCGCATAGACGCTGATAGTTTTAACGTCGGGTCGCATGAAGAGTGTTACTCCGATTGTCACCACAACAGCAATCATGGCGGCTACGCCGGCAATCCACCTCACTGCGCCACGGCGCTGTCGCTTTTTCCGTTCAAGCTCCATTCTACGCTCGATTTTGGCGGAGATGTTTTTGCGAATCGCTGAGGCATGTCTCATCGTGCCGACCATATCCGAGACATATTCGGTCTCGAAAAGTTGCGCGGCATTGCCGGCTGACTCGTCAAGCCATTGCTTGACGGCCAGCAGTTCATCATCGGTGCATGAATTATTGATGAAGCGTGCGATTAGTTCCTCAGAAATTTCTACCATAATATACTTATTTAACATACAGCTCAGCAAAACTACTTACGCCGATTGCTATTAAAATAACTAATGTATGCTGAGCCAGATGTTTCAGGCGGCTGCGCAACAGCTTCAAGGCCTTATAGATATGGGCTTCGACCGTCCTCACCGAGATATTCATCACTTCGGCTATCTCCTTGCTTTTCAGATTATTAATATAACTAAGCACGAAAACTTGTCTACATTTTTCAGGCAGCTCTGCCAGAGCGTCTCTAAGGCCTTGATGAATCTCTTTCGCGTTCACTATATCATAGATATCATCCTGCGCTATAAACTCTATCCGCTTCTCATTGATTGCCTTAAGCGTCTCAAGCCTCACGGGTGAAATATTCCGGTGGCGCAAAAGATTCAATGCCCTTGTCGCCACAGCCCTATATAAATATGTAACTATGCCGCTATCGAGGTCGATTTCATCGATTCTCTTCCAAAACTCATAAAATACATCAGCAACTATATCCTCCGCATCCTCCTCATTCTGCACGAATCTCAGAGCATGGGCATACAGCCGACGATAATTATCGTCAAAAATCTTTTCAAAACGTGCTTTGGGGTCTTGCCGCATAGGTATATAGTTGCATATTGGTCACAAAATTACTAAAAACAAACGACCTACCCACAATTTTCCCAAAAATAACTCGTCATGTACGTTATGTACAGTCCCATGTACGGTCTCATGTACGGTCGTAGCTTGCTACGACCCCACCAAAATTGTAGAAACGCGCCCATGGAGACCCAACCTGCGCGAATTGTGCATTGTGAATTGTGAATCGTGAATTGTGAATTGTGCATTCCCCTCAAATCCACGTCAACTTTTTCCACAAGTACTCCAACGGGCCCTGACGGTGAGTGCGCAGCCAGAGACGGCTTGCCACAGTCAGTAGCGTCACTATTCCCAGACCGATTAACATCGACAGCGTGGCCCCAGTCAGCCGGTAAAGCCCCAAACCGAAATTATAGAAGATAGTAACGCCTATAATCGACTGCGTGATATAATTTGTCAGCGACATTCTGCCAAATGCGATTGGCAAGCGCTGGAACTTATACCCATGGTCTTTAGCGGCAAACCAACAGAGCACGAACAAACCCAAACAGTAGCGAAAACGTCGCATAAGCCTTGCCTGCAAGAAGAAACCATATGATTGTAACAACATAGCCGTCGAGCGACTTCAGCCAGTTCGGCTCCCATGTTATGTCTGCAAAAAGATTATAATGTTCAATCGAGTGAAGCAACACTATAGCAATCAGTGCGAAACCGCGCAAAGCATCAACCACCTCAAGTCGTGGGTTAGCGCTAACGGCCGCTTCATACTTGCCTTTCACTTCGTCCCTCATAACTCTTACCTTATACTTCATACTTCATACCTCATACCTCATACCTCATACCTCATACTTCTTTAAGCACCAGCCCGGCGAGGGTGAGGCCAAAGATGGCAGTAATATGCATTAGCGAACCGTTAATTCTCGCTTTGGCCGACGGTTTCGGGCCATCAACGCCTGGCATCACCTCAAGCGATTCTTCGCTCACTCCCTTATTCTCAACAAGTTCATCACTATATACACATAGGAATTTGCGGCGCGGCCAGTGGCCCATCTTCTTAAAACGCTGACGAAGTGCCCGTGCGAGCGGACAGCCGATGACGTTGCGGAACTCAGCAACCTTTACTCGCGTAGGGTCGAGTTTCAGCGCTGCACCCATCGACGAAAAAAACTTAGCGCGCGACTCTGTTGCGCGCTCAATCAGTAGCACTTTGTCTTTCAACGAGTCAATCGCATCAACCACGAAATCATAACTATTTAGGTCAAAGCTGTCGGCCGTTTCTGCCGTAAAGACCTCGCAGCGCGCATCTATTTCAGCCGCCGGACTGACCGTTAGAAGATGAGCTTTCAGAGCCTCAACCTTCGGCTGCCCCACAGTCTCTGTTGTCGCCATCAGCTGACGGTTAATATTGCTGACCGCCACATTGTCGCAGTCTACTATTGTAATATGTTTCAATCCGCTGCGCACAAGGCCCTCGGCACACCATGAGCCGACACCTCCTACGCCAAACACTATCACGCGCGCTGCCGCCAGCCGCACCATCACATCATCGCCGAGCAACAGACTCGCCCGGCTGAAAATTTCTTTCTCGTCAATCATCATCAGAATGCATTGCGCTCGCCGTGAACGGCATTAATAACCGTGCGCACTATTATCTTGAGGTCAAGCAGAAACGTCCAATTTTCGATATACCACACATCATATTCCACCCGTCGCTCCATCTTCCATAGCTGGTCGGTGATACCGCGGTAGCCGTTGACCTGTGCCCAGCCCGTGATGCCTGGTTTAACTATGTGGCGAGCCATATACTGGTCAATCAGCTTGGAGTAATCCTCGGTGTGTTTCAGCATGTGAGGTCGCGGACCGACTATCGACATATCGCCCTTCCACACATTGATAAACTGCGGCAACTCGTCGATGCTCGTGCGGCGCAGAAAGTCACCGAGTCGCGTCTTGCGCTTGTCGTCGGCAGTCGCCTGGCAGGTGTCTGCATCCTTGTTGACATGCATCGTTCGGAACTTATAGCAGCTGAACGACCGTCCCTCATAACCCGTGCGCTGCTGTTTGAAATACACAGGACCGGGCGACGACAATTTAATCGCAATCGCAACCGGTATATATATTAAAGGATAGAGCGTGCAGAGAAACACCGTCGACGCCACGAAGTCAAACGCTCTCTTCACTCCTGCATTAAACGGATTCTTCAGCGGATTGCGGCGTCCGGCGAGCACAGTCATCGCTCCGATGTTGTGAAGCGTGAATCCTCGTCCAAGCGATGGGTCTGCCGTTGGCACAAGGAAAAACTCGGCGCAATTATCATCGGCTATCTTCACCACGCGCTGCATGGCGCGGCTACCTTCATCGGGCAATGTATAGTATATCTGGTCAACCCTGTTGTCAGCCACAAACTTGCCAAGCTCGTCAATCGTGCCCACATACTGCTCGCGATATTTGAAACCATCTGGACATCGGTCATCAAAAAATCCAAGCGTGCGGTAGCCAAAACCGGCGTCCGAGTCAAGCTCCTCGCGCAGACGCTCAGCTGTGCGGTTAGCGCCGACAATAACCGTGCGAGTGTAATTAAAACCGCGACGGCGGTAGCTCTTGACGAGACGGCGTGAAATAAGATTCCACACAGGCAGCGCAACCACCATCATCGCATAGTAAATCACATAAAACGACAATGGTATCGGCGTCCTCGCAAGCAATTCGCTGAGTGATAGGAAAAATAAAGCATGGACACCGACATTGATAAGACTGTCGGCGGCCACACGGTCAAGCAAAATCGTACGATCTTTAAGGCGCAGGCCGCGGTTTCTGACCAGTATCGCCATATAGCTCACACTGACCATCACCCACATAAGCTTCAGGTCGTCGGCCGCCACATCTGGCGAGAGCCACAACGCTAAACCAAACACGAGGTTAAACAGCACTAAGTCACTCAGGCTGTAGCACAGCCTGAGATAGCGCCCGAGACGGAAGCGTCGGTTATAAGCGGTCATCCTCTATATTGAGTGATATAAGCTATGAAACTTACTTAAATCTTGCTGTCAATAAGTTTTACCTTTTCGTTAATCATGTCGATGTCGGCCTTGATGCGCTCTATCTTACGTTGGAACTCACGCACCATCGAGTCGCCTGACTTGCTCTTCGATGACAAGAAGCCGAGATTGTTTTCATATGTTCTCAACTCGTTGCGTTTAGCTTCAGCTGCGCGGAGCAGTTTCTCGCGCTCGCGGTAGAGTTTATTGGCGTCGCCTTCGTGTTCGGCAACCACTGACTCGAAGCGGTCCATGCGCGCACGATTTTCACGAGCATTCAGAGCATCGCGCAACTCGTTGACCTTCGCGCGATAAGCCTCGTATAGTTTGTTTTTATCGCGGAAAGGCACATGACCAATCTGCTGCCATTCATCCTGCAGTGCATGAAGCTTGGCGATAGCCTCTTCGCGTGGCTGTTGGAGATCTATTTCACCGAGACGGGCAATAACGGCGCGCTTTGCCTTGAGATTGGCGTTCTCTGTCTGGCGCACGTCTGAAGTAGCCTTTTTCTTCTGCTCAAAGAAGTAATCGCAAGCGTTAGTGAAACGTTTCCACACCGCATCGCTATTCTTTTTGCCCACTGTGCCGATGGTCTTCCACTCTTTCTGCATCGCCACGAACTCATCGGTAGCCTTTCGCCAGTCAGTACTGTCTTTCAAAGCTTCGGCGCGATCGGCGAGAGCCATTTTGAGTTCATAGTTTTTGGCATGCTCTTCGTGAGCCTTGGCAAAAAATTCAGCCTTGGCAGCGAAGAATTTATCGCAGGCTTCGCGGAAACGCGCAAAAAGCTGATTATTCATCTTGCGTGAGGCAAACCCGAGTTTCTTCCACTCGCCCTGAGCCTCGATGATGAGCTTTGTCATAGCGTCCCAAGCGCTGAAAGACTTCAGCGATTCATAGTCAAGAGCTTCAACCTTCTCACAGATAGCCGTCTTGCCGGCCTCGTTCTCAGCCTCGCGAGCCTTGCGTTCCTCGAAGTGAGCCTGATAGCGCTTGTTGATTTCAGCTGACGCATTTTTAAACTTATCCCAGATTTCGTCGCGGATTTCTTTTGCTACCGGTCCAATCTGGCGCCACTTATTGTGTAGTTCCTGCAGACGGCGATAGGCTGTGATTACGTCAGCCTCTGTCGACAGGCCCTCGGCTTCGTTGAGAAGAAGCTGCTTGCTGTCAAGGTTTTTCTTGAAGTCGTAATCACGTAGTTCCTTATTGATTTTTAGATTGTCAGAGTAACGCTCACGAGCCTCTTGGAATCGCTTCCACACACCGGTCTCTTCCGTAGCTGCCACTTCGCCGAGGCCGTTAAACTCATCCTGCAGCTCACGGTAGCGCGCAAACGTGCGGTTCACATTGTCTGTGTCTTCGGCAAGACTGATTATCTCGACAATAATTTCATTCTTTCGGGTGAGGTTAGCTGCGCGCTGTGCTTCCTGCTCGGCGGCGTAGGCGGCTTTGCGCTCACGAGTCTCATTAAGCAGGTTCATCAGCTCGGCCTCGGTCTCGTCGGTTGTTTCAACGAAATCTGCAGCCTGATTTCCCTCGGCTAACCATTGTTCGCGCTCAAAGTCGGTTTTATTTTTATGGAGTGTGACATAGAGCTGACGCAGACGGCGAAGCTCGTCGCCCGAAACTTCTGAAATCGGACGCGCGGCAAGCTCACGCACACGTGCTAACAGCGAATCAATTGTAAGTTCGGTATCAGCCGCAGCTTGCTGACCGACAGCCTCGGTCATCTCGTCTTCGGCCAACGCCTCTCCATCGACACATGACTGAGCCGATTCAACTTCTGTATTCTCAATGGCGCCGTCGACTGGCGTCTGCTTCAAGGTCTGTTCCTCTGCGATATTACCGGCAGCGGAGGGATCACACATTTCCATATTAGATAATAAAATAATGAGTTACATAATGGCACTCGGCCATCTAAGCGCCAAATTTAGTAAAAAACTTTCACACTTGTACTCATATTCTAATTTTTGTTCAAATTTTTACCCTACTTTTTACACCTCAAGTTCACACATTACGTGTTTTTACAATCATACCACTTTAGCGGTGGTATAATTTACCATCGATGGTATATTTTGTTCATGAATTTTGTTCAAGAACGATATTTGTACCACTTTCAAGGTGGTACATTTGCATTCGAGTGGTATATTTTGTATCTTTGCGTCAAATCATCTAATATGACGCAACTCAATAATCTCTACACTCAATGGTTAGGCGTTCAGCCGCTTTCAACTGATGATGAAAAGCGACTGAAACGTAAGTTTATGCTTGATTTCAACTACAACAGCAATCATATTGAGGGTAATACGCTCACATACGGACAAACAGAAGTTCTGCTTCTTCTCGGTGAAGTCATTGGGCCGGCGAAGATGAAAGACCTTGAGGAGATGAAGGCTCATAACATTTGCCTAAATATGGTCGAGCGAGAAGCACAAACCGCTGAGCCCTTGACTGAAACTTTCATCCGTCAGGTCCATCAGGTTATGCTACGTGAAGACTATAAGGTTTATCGTAAGTTGCCCGGAGGAGAAACAACAAGCTATACGGTTCACGCCGGAAGATACAAAACACGTCCTAATTCTGTCATTACTCCAACGGGAGAACGGTTTGAATATGCCTCACCAGAAGAAACTCCTGCTCTAATGGCCGATTTAGTGCAGTGGTATAATAATGAAGTTGCAGAAGGCACTCTAACACCTATTCAACTTGCCGCTCTATTCCATTATCGCTATATCCGTATTCACCCATTTGAAGACGGCAATGGACGTATAGCTCGTCTAATGGTCAACTTCATCTTACGTCGCCACAAATGGCCGATGATGGTTATCCGTAGCAAAAATAAGAAAGCCTATCTGAATGCATTAGCTCTTGCCGATGCTTCTATTGGCCCGATTCCGGCTGACGGTGCACATGCATCGCTCCAATCCATAGCCCCATTTGTGGACTATATGGAGAAAGCCCTCTCGGCTGATATTTCCGCAATGCTTGAATTTTTGTCAGGTGATCGCGAAACAATGTGGTGGCATGAGGGGGAAATTATACGCTTTTCCACCGCTACCCCCGGACGCATTCTCCGCGTACTTCAATCCGACCCAAATGCGTCCCTATCTACCATATCCACAACCCTCGGCATAAGCCGCTCCGCAATCCAAAAGCAAGTGGACAACCTCGCCGAAAAA
>CAMWQZ010000002.1 GCA_947176515.1 uncultured Bacteroidales bacterium
TATGGCTGTCGAGCCGAATAATCCCGGCAATCTGCTACTAATGACAAATCTGGGTATGGTCTACTCATGTCTCGACCGCGATTCGCTTGCCATCGCTACCCTTGACGAAGTAAATCGGCGAGCTCCAAATATGAGTGTGGCGCTCCTTAACCGCGGCCGCATCAAACTGAAACTCAACAAGAACGACGAAGCTCTCGATGATTTCAACAAAGTTATCAGCATCGACTCGCTAAATGCCGATGCACGTTATTTCAGAGGAATGATGGCGCTATATGGTGGCGACAAGGAGACTGCTGAATCTGATTTAAATGTGATTAAAAATTCACAGCCTGAGCGCGTCAGGACTTTAGCTGCATTAGGTGCGCTTTACTCCATGACCGGACGTAATAAAGAAGCAATCAAATATTTCGAAAAACTTATCGAAAAAGAGCCGAGCCCCGAATACTTTGCCAATCTTGCCGGTTGCTATCTGGCTGTCGAAAACCTTACAGAAGCATCAAGAGTCATAAGCGAAGGCCTAAAGTTATATTCCCACGACCCGGAGCTCTACTATTATCGTGCGTGGCTAAATCGCGACCGTTTCAGACTCGATGATGCACACGATGATGCCAGACTCGCAATTAAATATGGAGCTTCACAGAAGAAGGTAAATGATTTATTTAACCGAAAGTGAGGCCAATCTTCAGCGTATATTACGCTGAGACAGTGCACGATGATAACGGGCAGCATTCTGATTGTGAGTCGATAAATCTGACGCAAAATTATGGTAGCCTGAAAAATCTTCCTTGGCACACATATAAATATAGTTATGATTAGGAGCCGATAAGACAGCCTCAAGCGTCTTGCGCTCCGGCAATCGTATCGGGCCAGGAGGCAATCCTTTATATTTATATGTATTGTAAGGTGAATCGACATTAAGGTGCGCATTATATATGCGCCTTAGTCCGAAATCGCCCAAAGCAAATTTCACTGTTGGGTCAGCCTGCAGAAGCATACCACGATTCAAACGGTTCAAATAGAGCCGCGCCACTTTCGGACGCTCGTCTGATTTAGTCGTCTCTTCTTCAACGATAGACGCGAGCGTCGCTACTCCAACCGGAGTAAGGCCCATCGCCGAAGCCTGCACTCTGCGTTCATCATTCCAGAAATTATCGCGTACGTCTGAAAGCCGTTTTACGACCTGTTGGGGAGATGCAGTCCAAAAAAATTCATAGGTATCAGGGAGAAAGGCTGCTATATAATGCTGCTTCTTAAAGCCCTTAGGCGGCAAAATAGAGTCACAGGCAGCCAGGAAATCATCGCTCCCCCACTCCATTTTTTCAGCGACACGTTCGGCAAGTGCATCAAGAGTGCGGATATTATTAAATGTTATCTTTATAGGAGTCTGACGTCCGGCACGGAAGCTACGGCTTACCGAAAGCGCATTTTCACCCGGCTTAATGACATAAGAACCATGGGCTTTTTTAACATTAGAGCGCTGAAGCCGCCATGAAAAATAGACATCATTGGCAAAATCATTACCGAGTTTAACAAATAGTGAATCCCGGAAGTCTTGTTCAGATGAACCGGCTGGGATATAAATGCGGACACTTTCGCCGTGATACGACGAATAAAGTTTGCTTGCAACATATCCGGCAGCCAACCCTCCAACGAGGATGAGCGCCAACAAACTTATAAGTATAACTTTTTTTACGCTCATTTTTTCTGGAACATTCTTGCTATGTTGCGCTTGTCCTCACGTTCCTTGATTGACTGCCGTTTATCGTAAGCCTTCTTACCACGGCCAATGCCGATAACGAGCTTAGCCAGTCCACGGTCGTTAATAAACAGGCGCAGCGGCACAATCGTGAAACCGGTCTCCTTGCCGGCTTTTTCTAATTTGGCTATTTCTTTTTTATTAAGCAGCAGCTTGCGATCTCGTCGAGTGACGTGATTATTGTATGTGCCGTAGAAATACTCGGCGATATACATATTTTTCACCCAAACTTCGCCATTATTGATATAGCAGAACGTATCAGTAAGTCCGGCCTTGCCTTGACGGAGAGATTTAATTTCCGTGCCAGTCAATACAAGCCCGGCGGTAAATGTGTCGGAAATCTCGTAGTCAAAAGTCGCTCTACGATTTTTTATATTGATATCTTTTGGATTCATAATTAACCAATTATAAGTTCGAGAAGATAAAAAATTGCAAGTGGCACTACAATCACACCCAGCGTTACGACGCATAGAAATCGCAACTCCGAGCCTTGCTTTATTGAAAGATAGGTAGAGCCATTATATAAAATCAGGGCAACGAAGAGTGGCAAGAATTTGACAAGCGTCAAATCCGTAGGCAACAAGTTCTCTATTATTTCAATAAGTAATAACAAACCGAGACCATAGATAATAAACGTTGCCACCTTAGTCTGATTTAACTCACCATCGACAAACGGCTCGAGATAGTGATTGAGTATGATTTTCGCAAGAAAGAACGCAACAAAAAAAGAACCAAATAGCGCTATAGCAAGCTCTAAGACCGTCATAAAGCCGCCGTGTCCGTGATAAAATAACCTTACAAATTCAGTCAGCGCTGCAAAACCTAACAACGGATAATAACCCTCGCGCAATAAGCGTTCGGGCTCTGACAAGGTTGCTGAAACATCTTCCCATCCTCGGAAAGGCAGCAAAACAAGTTGAAGTAGATTTTTCAGATACTGAAGCATTGACTTATATGAGCTTTAAATTTTCCAATCACAAAATTAGTAAATATCGGTCATAATTCAATTCAAATGACTATTTTTGTAGCCGTGTTTATAACAACTCAACAATTATAACAGAAATAACAAACCATCGACATGATTAAACGTATCGTCTCAATTGCCGGAAAACCCGGTCTGTATAGACTTTTAAGTCAAGGTAAAAACATGCTTATCGTTGAGTCTCTGCAGACTGGCAAACGCACTCCTGCTTACGCTCACGACAAAGTAATATCGCTTGCTGACGTTGCTATTTATACTGAGGGCGAAGACATGCCTCTCGCTGACGTCCTTGAAAAGGTATATGCCTACACCGATGGCAAAGCAATCGATATTAAAGGTTTTGCCGATGATGCAGCAATCAGAGAATATTTCGGTAACATCCTTCCCGAATTTGACCGTGACAGAGTTTACACTACCGACATCAAAAAACTTTTCACTTGGTACAACCAACTCATTGCCGCCGGTGTCACAAAGTTCAAAGATGACGAAATCGCACAGGACCAGGCTGCCGAAGCTGCTGAAAAAGCTGACGAAGAAAACAAATAAGCTATAGACTCAATTGTACGGACATGCCTTTGGCATGTTAGATTGGCTATCAATACTTTAATCTAACATACCAAAGGCATGTCCGTACAATTTCGCAGGTCTGCCAGCTCTTAAATTACAATTTTATGAAGAAATTATTTTTACTCGTTTTATTAGTCGTCGCCGCTGCATCTGCTGTGGCAGAGATATGGCAGGATGACATACTTGGCGATGGCTACGAAATGCGCTATGTCGACCAGGGTAAAGATTACAGCGGAAAAGTACGCTCAACAATAGTTAGGAAAGACTCAAAATGCGGCGGTCGTAAAGGCATACTCTATATCCATGGCTATAACGATTATTTCTTCCAGAAAGAGATGGGCGACAGATTTGTTGATTCATGTATTAACTTCTATGCGGTTGACCTCAGGAAATATGGACGCTCAATCATGCCCGGTCAGAAGAAGTTCCAGGCTCGCGACCTTCATGAATACTTTGCAGACATTGACTCAGCTATCGCCCAGATGCATCGCGATGGTGTCGACGAAATTGCGCTGATGGGTCACTCTACAGGAGGGCTTATATCTTCATATTACATGAAAGAAAAACCTGACAGCACCGTCAAAGGCCTCATACTCAACTCCCCTTTCTTAGACTGGAATTTCACTGGCTTTATGCGCAAAGTAGCCATACCGACATTTGGATTTTTAGGCAAATTATTCCCTGGTCTTTCTATTTCGCAAGGTGATGGTTCAGGCTATCAGGAATCTTTGTTAAAGAAATATCACGGCGAGTGGGATTACAATCAGGATTGGAAAGTCTTTCACCCTGAGAAAGTCCAGGCTTCTTGGACCAACGCAATATCTTCGGCTCAAAATAGTTTGAAAAAAGGCGGCAACATCAATGTTCCAATTTTGTTGATGCATTCGTCGGGCAGTGTAAAAGGTGATAAATGGACTCCCGACTATCAGAAAAATGACGCGGTGCTCGACGTTGACCACATTTCAAAAATAGGACGCAATCTGGGCAGTGACGTCACAGAGGACACAATCACCGGAGGTCTACATGACTTGATGTTATCGGCACCTGATGTCAGAGAAAAAGCCTATCACGATATATTTGACTGGCTAAAAGAGAAAGACATTTTCAAACCATAGCAGTTTTTATAGAATATTGCCATCATTTTAAGAAAAAATGGGTAACTTTGTCGCACTAAACCTACTTTAACGTGAAGACAACCGATAAAGAACCCTGCAGAATTATTGTTGATCTTTTAGCCGCTCACGGCATAGAAGATGTTGTGCTTTCACCAGGGAGCCGCAATACACCGCTGATTATTGCAGCAAATAGAAATCCTCTTATCCGCACACATGTCGTTATAGACGAGCGTTCTGCTGCATTTTTCGGACTTGGTATTTCATTGCAGACTCATAAGCCTGTGGCGCTGATTTGCACATCTGGTTCTGCTATCCTTAATTACGCACCAGCGTTAGCTGAAGCTTACTACCGCAGAGTACCACTGATTGCAATATCAGCTGACCGTCCTGCTGAATGGATAGACCAGGATGATAGCCAGACCATCAGACAGGTCGGCGTACTTAATAATATTGTAAAAGGCTCATTCGACATTATCGGTGACAATACCAATAGGCTACAATGCCGTTTTGCTGCGCGCGCCGTTAATGATGCTCTGATTCTAGCAAAAAAAGGGCCTAAAGGTCCTGTCCACATCAACGTTCGACTCGATGCCCCCCTTGGCAAACTAACAGAAGTCACCAAAAAGACTAAAACAAAAATAGAACTTTGGCAGTCTCAGGAAAAACAGCTTAGTGACAGTCAGTTTGAAACATTGGTGAAGGAGTGTGTCGGTAAGAAAATTATGGTAATCGGCGGTTTCGGGTCTGAAAATCCACGTCTCGACAAAGCCATCGACAATTTTGTAAAAGTCAGCGGTGCAGTTCTTTTGCACGAGGCCCAGTCTAACCTTCATCCTGCTATTTCTGTAGGTCATATTGATGCTTGTCTGACTACTTTTACCGACGAAGATAGCGTCAGGCTCAAACCTGATATCGTCATAACATTTGGCGGAGCAATTCTATCCCGTATTATCAAGCAGTTCCTTCGCGATTCGAAAAATATCGAGCACTGGCATCTCGCCGAGAGTTCACGATCAATTGACTGCTTCATGAATCTTACGCGGCGTGTAGAGTGCGAGCAGACAGTCTTTTTCGAAAAAATGTCAGAGAAGCTTGCTCAACGAGCCACTGCCAACACTTCATATCTGAAGAGATGGTTGGAAAAAAAGGCCGAAGCACGAACAAAGATGCAATCTTTCTTCAAAGAGTGCCCTTGGAGCGATTTTTATGCCATCGGACAATTGTTAAAGATAATACCCAGAAAGTGGCATCTACAATTGAGCAACGGCACGTCTGTTAGATACGCTCAGCTCTTTGACTACTCAGCGATTAAAAATATTGAGTGCAATCGAGGCGTAAGCGGTATCGACGGTGCAACTTCTACAGCCATCGGCGCTCACTTATATTACGAGGACAATACCCTCCTGATTACAGGTGATATGAGTGCCCAATATGACATCGGCGCCTTGTCATTAAAAGGAATCACCCCACGATTCAAAATGGCGGTGCTCAATAATAGCGGAGGTGGTATATTCCGATATATCAAATCAACATCTCAGCTCGAAGAGTGTGAAGAATGTTTTGCAGCGATGGTCAATCTGCCTTTGCAACAATTGGCTGATGCATATGGCTTTGCCTATTTTGAAGCAAAAGACAAAATTTCACTTGACAAATCATTCGGACTATTTGCCGCTGAAAATAAGCGCCCGGCAATCTTGAATATCATCACACCTCCCCAGGTAAGCACAGAGACCCTTAATAAATTTTTTAACAGTCAAAAAAGCAATTTTCACCCTAAAGATGAAGCGCACTTGGCAGACAATTAAGGAATATTCCGACATACTGTTTGAATTTTATAACGGTATTGCAAAAATAACTATCAACCGTCCGGAAGTTTACAACGCTTTCCGGCCCCAGACCAATGCCCAGATGCTTGAAGCCATGACATATTGTCGTGAGCACCAAGAAGTCAGAGTTATTGTCCTGACAGGTGCAGGCGACAAAGCATTCTGTTCAGGTGGTGATCAGAATTATAAAAGCCGAGGTGGATACCGCGATGCAGATGGCACTCCGAGACTCAACGTTCTCGACCTGCACAAAGCCATACGCAGCATCCCAAAGCCCGTGATTGCGATGGTTAACGGCTACGCTATTGGCGGAGGAAACGTGCTCAATGTAGTTTGCGACCTTTCTATCGCATCTGAAAACGCTCGCTTTGGTCAAACCGGCCCCAAGGTAGGCAGCTTTGATGCAGGTTTCGGGTCATCATATCTTGCTCGCTGCGTCGGTCAGAAAAAAGCCCGTGAAATCTGGTATCTATGCCGTCAGTACACTGCTGCCGAAGCATTAGAAATGGGCATGATTAACAAAGTGGTTCCATTTGACCGACTCGAAGACGAGGTTGTCGAATGGTGTGAGACCATTATTAAACGTAGTCCATTCGCAATCCGCATGATTAAGCGCGCCTTGAACGCAGAACTTGATGGACAAAGCGGTCTCATGGAGTTTGCCGGAGATGCTACATTGATGTATTATCTTATGGACGAAGCTCAGGAAGGTAAAAACGCCTTCCTCGAAAAGCGCGATCCAAATTTCGACCAGTTCCCTCAATTCCCAGGCTAAATGATTAAGGCTGAGTGGTGCCGCTATACTCTTGCCTTCAATTTCCTCGCGAAAACATCTCGCGAGGAAATGAGGACAAAGGATACTTATTTTGTAAAAGTCTACGACACAGAGTGTCCTGAAATTTTCGGCATAGGAGAATGCGCATTGTTCAAAGGTCTGAGTGCCGATGATGTTCCTGACTTCGAACAGCAACTTACTCAAGCATGCGCTCACCCCGTCGGTGAACTACCGCCAATGAGCGCAATCCGCTTCGGTTTCGAAACAGCATTATCTGATTTCCGCAATGGAGGTAAGAGATTGATTTTTGCTAATGATTGGATTAGCGGCACCCACCCTATCGCCATCAATGGCTTAATATGGATGGGCGACAAAACGGAAATGGTGAAACGTGTTGAAGAAAAAATTGCAAGAGGATTCAAAATTCTTAAACTAAAAATCGGAGGTATTGACTTCAATCAGGAATTGTCAATTCTTGAATCTATAAGACACCGATTCGACCACGACCAACTTGAAATCCGCCTTGACGCCAACGGCAGTTTCACTCCCGAAAACGCCATGTCACGGCTCGAACGTCTCAGCAAATTTGACATTCATTCAATCGAGCAGCCGATTAAAGCCGGACAAATAAAAGAAATGCAGAGCGTCTGCATAAACAGCCCGATACCAATTGCGCTTGATGAAGAATTGATTGGTTTTAAAAACAAAGAAACCAAACACGAAATATTATCGACAATAAAACCTCAGTACATAATTATAAAGCCTTCGCTTTGCGGTGGCATCGAGCAAGCTGAAGAGTGGATTAGGGTTGCCGGACAAAATAACGTAGGTTGGTGGGCGACCTCAGCCCTTGAATCCAACATAGGTCTTAACGCTATCGCTCAATGGGTTTCGACAAAACACAATCCATTAGTTCAGGGCCTCGGCACTGGAGAACTTTACACAAATAATATCATCTCACCATTAGTAATGAGTGGCTCCAGACTCAATTACAACACCGAGGCAAAATGGATAATTCCCAATTTACCATGGCAGGCTTAAAAGACTTTGCATATGAATGGTTGTCAGATTCTGACTACATCGTAGCTCATACCTCAGGTTCGACCGGCACGCCTAAAGAAATTTTATTACCCAAAGCCGACATGACAGTATCGGCACGAGCGACAAATCAGCGATTTTCCATAACCAGTCAATCTACTCTTGCCGCCCCACTCTCCATAAATTATATTGCCGGAAAAATGATGTGGGTGAGAGCGCATGAAGCCGGATGTAACTTATTAGAAATGCCTGTCAGCAACGAGCTTACCATTGACTGTGACATTGACTTGCTTGCCATTGTGCCGTCGCAGGTCGAAAGTCTTTTAACTCAGACCGATGCTCCAAAAAAAATCAGGAATCTTATAATCGGTGGTGCTCCTCTTAGCGATAGCCTGCGCCATAAGCTAATCGTCAAGGGCTTCAATGCCTTTTTGACCTACGGCATGACCGAAACATGCAGTCACGTTGCCATATCAAAAATTTCCGATGAGGATAATTTGTTTGAAGCTATGCCAGGCATAAGTTTCGCAACTGACAGTCGTGGGTGTCTCGTAATCAACGCCCCTCAGTACAGCTTCAAACAATTGGTTACAAATGATATCGTTAATCTTGTCAGCCCAACCAGTTTCATCTGGGTGGGTAGATATGATAATATTATAAATTCGGGTGGTATAAAAATCTCGCCAGAGCAACTTGAAAAGTCAATTAAACAATTTATTGACAAGAATTTTTATATCGTGGGAGAACCCGACAATAAATGGGGACAGGTCGCAGTAATGATTTTTGAAGGTCACGAAGATGAAGAATCCGACATATTACAAACCATGCGAACAAATCTCGACCACCGCCTATGCCCCAAAAAAGCCATAGCCGTTGACAAGCTGCCAAAAACATCAAATGGTAAAATCCAGCGAAAAACGATAGGGGAAATCAGAAACCAAGCTTGCTGATTTTTCGAAGCATAGGCTCGTTTATAATCTTTATGCGGCGGCCGTCGACCACAATTAATTTATCATTGACAAAGGTAGACAAAGTGCGTATCGCATTTGAAGTCGTCATATTTGACAGGCTTGCAAGGTCTTCGCGAGCCATATAAATCTTCAATGTCGAGTGGTCATCCTCATAACCGTAATGGTCGAGCAATACGATAAGCGCCTCTGCCAGTCTACCACGTATATGCTTTTGAGTCAGTGATACGATGCGTGTGTCCGAACCTCCGAGATTACGCGACAGTTCCTGTATAAAGAATTTTGCAATCTTATTATTCTTATTAATGAGTTCGTCCACGATTGTCAGCGGAAGCGCACCGACCGTCGAAGGCTCGATAGCCATCGCACTTGACACATATGCTTCTTCAGCGAAATGAGCACGGTAACCAAAATATTGAACAGGGCGCATAAGCCTCAATATCTGCACTCTACCCCCTACTCCTTCTTTTATTTTTTTCACCTTGCCTTTGAACAGGCACCACAAATATTCGGGTTCCTCGCCTTCAAGATAGATATACTGATTCTTCTTGAAATTATGAACTTCAAGATTCTCAGCCACCAGGTGTTTCTGTTCTCCATCGAGCACAGACCAAATGGCTGACATGTCTTCGTTGATTACCTTTTCAAGCGTTAATTTAATCATGGAATAAACACACTCAATTCAATTAGTATGCAAAGTTACAAAATAATGTCATAAAACACATCATTTTTCCTCACAAATATTGCACAGCACCCCTATTTTCAAAGCAAATTGAATAGAAAAGCGCTTTCAAACTTATCAAAATCGCAACTTATATAGTAAAAAGTCGCTCTGCGTTGGCGGTTGTTTCTGCCGCTACTTTATTGACATCACAATCCATATTTTCGGCTATATGTGATGCAATCAGACTTAGGTATGAGCTCTCATTGCGTTTGCCACGGTGTGGAACTGGTGCAAGATACGGAGCATCGGTTTCAAGCAAAATTCGCTCAAGACCTATTGCTGGCAACGTATCACGCAAACGTGAATTTTTAAAAGTTACAACTCCATTTATGCCGAAATAGAAATCCCCAATACGCCGGATAGCGTCCACATCCGACTCACCGCCACCGAAACTATGGAACACTCCTTTGGCACCGGGCAAGCCTTGCAACACTTCAAGAGCCTGCGGCAAGCCATCTCGGCAATGTATAATGGCAGGCAGATTAAGATCAATTGCCTTTGCAACTTGTCGCTCAAAAACCTGCATCTGCTCTTCGACAAAACTTTTATCCCAATATAAATCAATCCCAATTTCTCCAACCGCCACATATCCCTTCCCATCACCAATATATTGCTCTATTTCACCCATCACATCTCGCCAATCCTCCTTGACTTCAGTCGGATGCAACCCCATAGCCATCGAAACATTCTCTGGATAACGCTGCGCCAGCTCAATCATCGGCTTAACAGTGGTTAAATCGACATTTGGAAATATCATCTTTTCTACGCCAGCATCTATCGCCCTGCTGACCGCGTCAGGTTGCTCGTCGACAAAATTAGGGAGATATAGGTGTGTATGTGTGTCTACCAGCCTCATAGATTATTAGTATGCTCGGTCGATTGATTTTTGAGCAAGCGACACGAAATATTCGCGCGCATCTGCATCAAGCTTGACCTTATCAAGCGACGATATAGCTTTTTGAGAATATTTAGTTATCAAATCACGGCATCGGTCGCTGAGATTCAGTCTGTCATAGACCTCTCTCACCTGTCTCACCCGTTCTTCCGGCTCCAAATCCTCAGCGAGGATATCAAGAAGTTCCTCGCGCTTTTCTGAAATAGCATTAATCAGTAGCCATGTTTTCTTTGCATTGATAATGTCACCTCCGATTTGCTTACCAAATATCAGCGGATCACCATATGTGTCCAACCAATCGTCACGCAACTGGAATGCGAGTCCAAGGTTAACACCATAATCATAGAACGCATCAGCCACATCTTCCGAAGCATCAGCAACGATTGCTCCCAGTCGGCATGCACATCCGATAAGCACCGATGTTTTAAGTCTTATCATTTCGATATATTGCTCAACTGTGACATCATTGCTATTCTCGAAGTCCATATCATATTGTTGTCCCTCATACACTTCCATTGCGGTGCGATTAAAGAGCTTCATTGCCTCTGGCATTACACCTGCCGGTGTCTTGGCTATATACTGCACAGCCATCGTAAGCATAGCGTCGCCCGACAAGATTGCCGTATTATTGTTCCAACGCTTATGCACCGTCAACCGTCCTCTTCTCAAGTCAGCCGAATCCATTACGTCATCGTGCAACAATGTGAAGTTATGAAAAATCTCTATGCCCAATGCTGCGTCGATAGCTCGGTCTACATCGCAGCCCAACGCCGAACAGACCGCGAGAGTCAGCTGTGGTCGCAGCCGCTTGCCTCCACTTTCAAGAGTGTAAGCTATTGGTGCATACAGACCTATAGGTTTTTCAGGATAAGAAATCGACGCTACCGCTTCGGTAACCTTATCGGCAATAATTTCTGGGCTTAACATTGTCTATGATGAGGTTTTTAGATATTAATTTCATGATGGTGAGACAAAGTTACGAAAATTATAATAAAAACCGAAAGTTTGGTGAAATATGAGTAAATTTGTAGTCTAATATAACAGAGTGAACAATTCAATTATGGACAATCTGCCACAAGACCCTTTTATACTTCTCAGCTACGTTAACACTAAGCTGCGTGACGATTACTCTTCGCTCGACCTTATGTGCGAAGACCTCGGCATTGACCGGCAACTTCTTGAAACAAAACTCGGCGAAGCAGGATTCGAATATTCTCCCGAAAACAACAAGTTTTTTTGATGGAAGATTACCTGTCGAAACTTAATGATCAACAACGCGCGGCCGTCGAATACATCGACGGTCCAGAACTCGTGATTGCCGGCGCTGGTTCTGGCAAAACTCGTGTGCTGACCTACAAAATCGTCCATCTTCTCGCTCACGGTTATGAGCCATGGCGCATACTCGCTCTGACTTTTACAAACAAGGCCGCTCGCGAGATGCGTGAACGCATCGAGAAGCTCGTCGGCGCCCAGACCTCTTCCCGTCTGTGGATGGGCACGTTTCACTCTATCTTTTCACGCATCCTCCACATCCATGCTGACCGCTTAGGCTTTAATGGCAATTTCACCATCTATGATTCATCTGACTCTAAGTCATTAGTCAAGATGATAATCCGTGACATGCAGCTCGACGATAAAGTCTATAAGCCATCGACAGTCCTTAACGCGATTTCCTGGGCTAAGAATGCCCTTGTCTCGCCCGAAAACTATCTCGGTGACAAACAACTGATGGAAGCCGACCGCCGCGCCAAGCGCCCCGAGACCGGAGCAATCTACAAGGCCTATATGGATCGGTGCAAAGTGTCTGGAGCTATGGATTTCGATGATTTGCTATATTACACTAATATACTTCTCACTGACAATCCCGACATTCTCCGCCACTATCGCGAATATTTCAAATATGTATTAGTCGATGAGTATCAAGACACTAACTTCGCCCAGCATCGTATAATTCGCCTACTCACCCAAGAAAGCGGCAATCTCTGCGTTGTTGGCGACGATGCTCAGAGCATCTATTCATTTCGCGGCGCTAACATTCGCAACATCCTCGAACTCAAACGCGAGTATCCTACCCTCGAAATTTTCAAACTCGAACAGAACTATCGCTCTACCCAAAATATCATCAATGCCGCCAACACTCTTATTGCCAAGAACTCGATGCAGATACCCAAAGAGGTATTTTCGCGCAACGCAGTCGGAGAGCGCATTGAGATTGTCAAAAGTTACAGCGATTTCGAAGAAGGTTACCTTGTCGCCAACCGTATCTCACAGGTCAAAATGCGCGGCACTGAGAGCTATGATGAATTTGCAATATTATATCGCACTAACGCTCAATCGCGTATCTTAGAAGAATCTCTCCGCAAACGCAACATACCCTACCGCATCTACGGCGGTCTATCATTCTACCAGCGCAAGGAAATTAAGGACGCCGTGTCTTACCTCCGTCTTGCTATCAACCCCAATGACGACGAGGCGCTTAAACGCGTCATCAACACCCCTGCCCGTGGCATTGGCGAGACGACGGTCAAAAAAATTGCCGCCGCAGCCATTGAGCATAATGTCAGCATGGCAGCCGTCGCATTTAATCCTGACAAATATGGCGCAGACCTTAACAAAGGCACAAAGACTAAGATTGCATCATTCACTGCCCTAATAGACAGCTTTGGCGCAATGGCTAAAAACGGCCTGAACGCTGACGAAATGACCCAAACGGTCATAACCAACACCGGGCTCTTAGCAATGTATCTCTCTGACTCAATCCCAGAAAGCATCTCAAAGCAAGAAAACCTTAATGAGCTAATGAACGCTGCCCGTAGCTTCGTTGCCGACAAAATCGAGCAAGGTGATGACGAGCATACCACCCTTCAGGACTTCCTCAGCGAAGTGTCGCTTGCCACAGACCAGGATTCTGATGACGAGACACCCGAGCCAAAGGTCACATTAATGACCATCCACGCCGCCAAAGGCCTTGAGTTCGCCAATGTTTTTATCGTAGGCGTTGAAGAAGAGCTTCTCCCGTCAGCAATGAGCTCATCAAGCATGCAGGAAATCGAAGAGGAACGCCGACTGCTCTACGTTGCCATCACGCGCGCAAAAAAATACTGCATGATGAGCTATGCTTCATCGCGCTTCCACAACGGCCAGACTAAAACATGCCAGCCATCACGCTTCATTGCCGACATCGACTTCCGTTTTCTCAGAGCTGACTCTGGCTCTGATATCACTGCTGCAGCGAAAGCTCGCCCGGATTATAAAAATATCAATCGTTTTGAGTCGTTGCGCCGTCCTGCGGCCCAAACGGTCACGCCCACACCTCAACCTACGTTCGAAGCTCGCCCTGCCGCAAAGGCCATGAGCGCCGACGGAGACTTCGCCACTCACCAGTCTTCCGACCTCGCAACAGGCATGAAGATTGAGCACCAACGATTTGGCATCGGCACAATTCTCGACATAGACAAGTCGCAGCCCGACCATAAGATTATAGTTGATTTTGACAATGTTAAGCAACGCACATTATTGCTAAAATTCGCCCGATTTAAAATTATTGACTGATGAAAGCCAACGACATACCGACACCATTCTATATCGTTTACGAAAATCGTATCTGTCGTAACCTACAACTAATTGACGATGTTAGCCGCCGAGCAGGCGTCAAAATCATCATGGCGTTTAAAGCCAACGCCTTGTGGAAGACATTCCCTATCGTGGCCCGATATTGCAAGGCTTTCACAGCAAGTTCGCTCAACGAGTTACGCCTTGGTCTGGAATACCTCGGGCCTGACGCCCATAGCTATTGCCCGGCATATACCGACCAGACCATTGGTGAATACATCGAAGGAAGCACCCATCTGACCTTCAACTCCGTCAGCCAATGGGAGCGATTTGCCGAAACCCTAAAAGCATATAACCAGGCAAATCCCGGTAAACGTGTGTCGCCAGGACTAAGGGTCAATCCCAAATGCTCTGTAATTGAAACAGACCTCTACAACCCTGCTCTTCCCGGCTCTCGTTTCGGTGCGTCTGCCGACCAGTTAACAACCCTCCCCGATGGTATCGAAGGGCTGCATTTCCATGCCCTTTGTGAGTCCACAAGCTACGATTTAGAAAAAGTTCTCGAGGCGTTTGAGGCGCAATTCGGCCATCTTCTCGACAAAATCAAATGGGTCAATATGGGCGGCGGTCATCTGATGACTCGCGAAGGCTACGACACTGACCATCTTGTCAACCTGCTCAAATCATTCAAAGACCGTCATCCCGGAGTCGAAATCATACTCGAGCCCGGCAGCGCTTTCATGTGGCGCACAGGCGACTTGATTACATCTGTCGTTGATACTATTGAAAACGATGGTATTCGCACTGCCATTGTCGATGTTTCATTTGCCTGTCACATGCCCGACACCCTTGAAATGCCCTACAAACCTGCGATTACCGAGAGCGTCGAGCCTGCTGACGGCAAACCCGTCTATCGTCTTGGCGGCAATTCTTGTCTTAGCGGTGACTACATGGGCGACTGGTCATTCAATCAGCCATTGAAAATAGGCGACCGTCTGACTCTCGAGGACATGAACCACTACACAACTGTCAAGACCACGATGTTCAACGGCATTTCACACCCTGCCATCGTCCTTGCCTCGTCAGAAGGCGCTGATGACTGCCGCCTCCTGCGCGAATTTACATACGATGATTATAAAAACCGAATGTGCTGACGACCAAAAGTCATGGATACTAAATACTCAATAATCATACCCGTCTATAACCGCATTGACGAAGTTCGTGACTTGCTGACGAGCCTCGAACAGCAGACAGCCAAAAACTTTGAAGTCATCATAGTCGAGGACGGCTCTACCGAGCGATGCGACCATGTGGTCGAAGATGCAAAATCTCGTGGCCTAAATGTCAGATACTTTTACAAAGAAAACGAGGGTCGCTCGATTGCCAGAAATTATGGTCTCGAGCGTGCTGACGGCGATTACTTCATCTTCTTTGATTCTGATTGCGTTATCCCCCCCTCATATTTCGAAACTGTAGACCGTGAACTAAGTAAAAACCACCTTGATTGCTTTGGCGGACCTGACGCAGCTCATGACTCGTTTTCTGATGTCCAGAAAGCCATCAACTATTCAATGACATCATTTCTCACCACAGGCGGCATACGTGGGGGCAAAATCAATCTCGAAAAATTTGTTCCGCGCACCTTCAATATGGGCTTCTCTCGCAAGGTTTACGATAAAGTCGGCGGCTTCAGGGAAATGTTTTCCGAGGATATTGACATGAGCACTCGCATCAAGCAGGCCGGCTTCTCAATCGGTTTAATTCGTCAGGCGCCGGTCTGGCATAAACGACGCATTGATTTGCGTAAATTTCTCCGTCAGGTCTACGTGTTCGGCATGTCGCGCATCACATTGAAGCTACTTTATCCCGACTCTCTGAAACTCGTCCACTGCTTGCCTGCAGTATTCGTGTTAGGCTGTGTAGCCCTAATCCTTTTAGCCATTTTTGTTTCCCGTTGGTTCTTACTGCCATTAGCTATCTATTTTTTATTGGTTCTTTTAGGCGCAGTTATCTCAACCAGAAGTTTAAAAATCGGACTCCTTGCCGTTCCGGCAGCCGCCATTCAACTCGGAGGTTATGGCTGTGGTTTTATCAAGGCATATTTC
>CAMWQZ010000003.1 GCA_947176515.1 uncultured Bacteroidales bacterium
AATAGTACCTGTATAATAATTCAAGCCACGCGCAAGCGACACGTCGAGGTCGAGCTCTGCGCGTAAGCCGAGTTTCATAGTTGTGGCGCACACAAATTTCAATTCTTCAACACCTTTGCTACCGATTTCGTTGTCGGCAAGCACCTTTTCAAGAGCATCGAGACGCTCTTGGAGAGTACCGCTGATGTTAAGTATCGGTTGAAGTGCCGCGATTGCTTCAGGGCTTAAGCCGCGCTCGGCAAGTTCCTCATTGACCTTTTCGATACCTATTTTTTCAATCTTGTCGATAGCGACAGTAATATCAATAAGTTTGTCGGGAGCACCGATTACTTCGGCTATACCGGCCAGAACCTTACGGTTGTTGAGTTTGATGGCAATGCGTACGCCCAAGCGTGCGAAAACCTCATCAATCATCTGGAGCAGCTCAACCTCGTTGTAAAGCGACTCGCTGCCAACTACGTCGGCATCACACTGATAGAACTCGCGATAGCGACCCTTCTGCGGACGGTCAGCGCGCCACACGGGCTGAATCTGGAAGCGTTTGAAAGGCATCTGCAGTTCATTGCGGTGCTGGACTACAAAGCGCGCGAATGGCACAGTTAGGTCATAGCGCAGACCTTTTTCGCAAATCTTTGCGGCGAGGCGAGCCGTCTGGTTTTCGTCAATCAGGGCGCGGTCGACTCCGCTCAAGAAGTCACCTGAATTTAAAATCTTATATAACAGGCGGTCGCCTTCTTCGCCATACTTACCCATAAGGGTAGAGAGGTTTTCCATTGCCGGAGTTTCAATCTGCCGGAAGCCGAAAAGGCGGAATACATCACGGATTGTATCAAATATATAGTTGCGCTTAGCCATTTCCTCGGCTGTAAAATCGCGCGTACCCTTTGGAATTGACGGTTTTTGTGCCATTGTTGAGTCTGTTACTTTTACGCGACAAAATTACGCAAAAATTACTAATTTTGCGATATGGAAAAGGTAGAAACATCATTCAATGACATGCAGACCGTGAAGCGTAACTTTTTTGCGATGCGCAACGGTGTGATTGCCGATGCTTTACGTCGTGCCGGCAGTCCCTTTCGCATAATTTTCGGTCTTAATTTGCCGCAGATTGCAGAAATTGCTGCCAAATGGGCGCCTGATAGCCAGTTAGCTGAAAGACTCTGGGCTAACGCCACAACTCGCGAGAGTATGTTGCTTGCCCCGATGATTGTTGACCGTGATAGATTCACGATTGATGATGCGCGGCGGTGGATTGCAACAATCCCGGCGCATGAGGTGGCTGACGTGATGTGTCTCAAACTTTTGAGAAATGTAAGTTACGCTAACACGCTTGCCGTAGAATTGGCAGAGTCAGAATCGCCAATGATTCGATATACAGGAGTCAGACTGATGTTTAATCTTGCTGCGAAGAATCCAGCCGCTGCCCTTGAGTTTGCCAATAATATCCTTGCAGTGGAGACAGACAATGCATGCCTGACCGTTGCACGACAGCTACGGGAGGAGTGTGAGTTTCTGCTTGAAGAGTGACGGTTTAACCTTTCTTGCGCCAAGTCTGTGAAAGACGGTCGCCGACCCATAGGCCGCCGAGTATCAAGCAGCAACCGAATATGCCTACCAGCGAGATACGCTCATGGATGGCTATAGCCGAGATTATGAGTGTGAATATTGATTGCAGATACATATAATTATTGGCCTTCACCGCTCCGACTTGCTTGATAATCATAGCCCAGAAATAATAGGCAATCATTGAAGCGCCGATGCCAAGGAAGAGCAGATTTCCCAGCACGGCTCGATTATTTATAAGGTCGACAGGGTTGTTTAGAGGTTCGCTGAGCACGAAAGGTATCGCAGTAATTACGCCATAGAAGAATGTTTTGCGAGTTATGAACCAAAGGTCATAAACTACATTTAGTTTTCTAAGTACCAGGCTATATACGGCCCAGCTGAAAGCAGCGAGTATCGACAGAATGTCGCCCAACGGGCGTACTTGAAGATTGAAGCTGCTGTTGAATATCACGCATCCCACGCCCATAAACGCAATCAACGAGCCAACGAGCATGCCACGCGACGGCTTTTCGCTCTTATATATTAGACCGACCAACAGCGATGTGATTAACGGAGAAGTCGACGTCAGGAGCGACACATTGGTAGTGAGTGTATATTCGAGCGCAGTGTTTTCAGCCAAAAAGTAGATTGAGCCGCCGGTAATGCCGCAAAGCGCAAACAGCATTTCATCGCGCAGGGAGTTTGACCAGAGACGAGAATGACTCATCAGTAGTACAAGCAAATAAGCGAGGGTAAAGCGATAGACATAGATTTCGGCAGGGTTCATATTGTTGTCGAGCAATACTTTTGTCGAAACGAATGAACCGCCCCATATTCCAACGGTAATGATTGCGCCTAAGTGGGCGAGTATCATTGCCTTCTGGCTTTTTGTATTATATATTTTGAGCATAATGCTACTTGCTAAACGTAGAGAATTTCTACAAAATTAGTGATTTTTTTCATTACCTCATAAACATATTGCCTACTTAATTTGTCTTTTAGTTAAAGGAACGGCCAACATGGTGTTGTCGCCGGATATTATATAACATTCAAAAAATATATAGATTATGAAACTTTTGAAATTTGCAGGAATCGCACTTATTAGTGCATCATTGCTCGTAGGCGAAACATCATGCTCATCATTTACAAATACAGGTAAAGGCGCGTTAATCGGCGGAGGCGGCGGCGCAGCCGTTGGCGCAGGTCTTGGCGCTCTCCTCGGTGGCGGCAAAGGCGCTGGCATCGGTAGCGCAATCGGAGCTGCAGTAGGCGCAGGCGCCGGAGCGTTGATTGGTAAGAAGATGGACAAACAGCAGAAAGAACTTCAGGAGCAGCTTGCTCAACAGGCAACCGTAGAGCAGACAACTGACCAGAATGGCTTACAGGCTATCAAAGTCACTTTCGATGGCGGTATCCTGTTCCCGACAAGCAAGTATTCTCTTAATCCTCAGGCTAAGGCTGACTTGACTCGCTTTGCTCAGTCACTGATTCAGAATCCAGGCACTAATGTTCAGATTCTTGGCTTTACTGACAATACCGGTTCATTCTCATTCAATCAGAAGTTATCAACCGAACGTGCAGATGCCGTCCTCAGTTATTTGGTAAATAGCGGTGTATCACCTACGCGTTTGACTGCAAAGGGTATTCCTATGGCTGATTACGTAGCCTCGAATGATACACCCGAAGGCCGAGCACAGAACCGTCGTGTAGAAATCTTTATCACTGCAAGTCAAGATATGATTCAACAGGCCGAAGCAGGCACACTGAAATAAGATTACATAGCTAACCACATAAAAATAGTTAATCCCCGATTTTTATAGTTCAAAAAATCGGGGATTAACTATTTGTGTAGTATTCCACTATGAAAAATCCTTAAATGTTAAATTGTATACCTATACAATTTAATGTAATATTACGTCATATCTTAGTCTAATTTTGTGTCGGAGAACTAACTGAGTTCTCCGATAAATTTTCATTATTAATTTCTAAAATTTTCATTACCACTATGAACCACAAATTTGTTAACGCCAAACGCTTCTTTAGCCAGTCGAATAAACCTGTCTATCTTTACCAGAATATTTGGAAAAAGGGAACAACGGCTCTGCTGCACAGCCCACGCGATATAGATAAGACACCGCTTGCAATGGCAATTGCCGATAGTATTGCATGCAAGGGAACTGAAGTGCTTTTTGTCGATACTGTTGGCCGACTCGATGACCTTAAAGCTGAATCTGACAGACTTTATATCTTCACTCCGGAGTTTGAATCAATTGACGATAAATCAGATTATGCCGACCTTGTATTCGAAGCCATTGAGCAAGCCGTGCGCACAACCTCTATCAGAACATTTGTCGTAAACTCTGTCAACCGTATTGCTGCCTTGTCGTTTGGGCGCAATGCATCACCTGCCTATATTATGAAACGCCTTGTTGCACTTCAGGTTAAGTGTAAATTGTCGATATTAGTTGTTGCCGACCAATCTACAAAAACGGTCAATAATGCGCTTGTCTCGCTCTCAGATGTGGACTTAGCGTTAGATGTAAATCCTGTTGGCAAAGATAGCAACAAAGAGACGGAAAAACCCGTTGGTTGGTATTCAACCGGATATGATATATCACGAATCGCAAAAGATATATGCGACGGTGTAAACGGGGATACAAGAGTATTTCCAGTCTGTCGCCCGGCAAAGTAACAACGATTCAGACCTTTTCTCTGATTAGGCCTCGGCGATAGGCGGCGAGAAGTTTGTCGAGTTCTTTGACTTGAGCTGCGAGCTCACGCCCTTTGTCAGTGTCGCGCACTTGCAGACGTCGCGCCTTAAACTCGTTAAGCACAGTGTTTGAGATGATGTCCTGTCCTTCTTCTATGGCCTTTTTGGTGGATTCGAAGGGCTCGTGCTGCACAAGCTGGAATCCTCGGCTATGATAAACCAGCGTATAACCGGCAATACCCGTCGTCGATTGATAGGCTTTTGAGAATCCGCCGTCAATCACGAGCAGTTTGCCATCAGCTTTCACCGGGTTTTCGCCCTTGATGGTCTTTACAGGCACATGGCCGTTGATGATGTGAGAGCCTTCGGTCGGTAAACCGAACTCTTTGAGGATTATGTCACACATTGCCGGGTCATCAATCAGGTCGTAATAGTTACCTTTGCCTTCGGCATGAGTCGATTTGTCAGAGATAAAGTAGCGTTCGAAAGTAGCCATACGGGCTTTGCCGAAAAGCGGTGAGTCAGGTCCGCACCAAAGATACCACATATAGTCGACAGCCGCGTTACGGTTGGGGTCATCCGAACCTACGCGACAGGCAATCTGGACAAGCTCGTCGAGCCGGTCGAGCAGTTCGCGACCAGAGAATTGAGAGCCGAGAACCGAAACCTTGCGAAACGATCCATCGGCTTCGAGAGGTATGGATGCGTGATACATCAGATTGTTATTGCGCGCGAGATAAAATGATCCGTGACGTAAGAGGCAATATACATGTTTACGCAGCTTTTCACTATTGACAAACGAATGGTGCAGGCTCTTAACCAATGCGGCTTCCTGTTTGGTCAGCTCATAAGGGTCGGTAAGGTCGATAGTCGGGAAATCACGGTCGATTAACTGGTAGGTGTTGCCGTCGGCGAGAGTGATTGTGCCATCGGCGAGGTTTATACGATGGAGCATCATGCGGTCATCCATTGCATATTCTGGATGAGCTTTCAGAAGCTGGCCTTCAAGCTTAAACTGGATAACGCTGATGGCCTTGTGCATCTTGGCAATGATATTAAGCTCAGTTTCAGAGTAGACGCGGCGCGAATCTTTGATTCTGGGCGCGAAAATATCGCCGTTAACATCAGGATAGGTTTCCATCGCAAATGTGGCGAGAGGTAAAAGATTGATGCCATAGCCTTCTTCGAGAGTGTCGAGGTTGCCGTAGCGCAGGGCGATACGCAGAACGTTAGCAATGCAAGCATCATTTCCGGCAAATGCTCCCATCCACAATATGTCGTGGTTACCCCACTGGATATCGAAGTTATGATAGTCGCAGATGGTGTCCATGATGATATGTGCGCCCGGCCCACGGTCATAGATGTCACCGACAATGTGAAGGCTGTCGATAGCGAGACGCTGAATAAGGTTACACATCGCTATGATAAATGCGTCGGCGCGGCGTGTGTAGATTATCGTGGAAATAATCTGGTTGAAATAGGCGTGTTTGTTAGGGTCGGCCTCAGTTTCGTGGAGTAGCTCTTGGATGATGTAGCTAAAGTCTTTTGGCAGGGCTTTGTTGACTTTTGATCGGGTATATTTTGACGATACGCTCTGACAGACTTTTACAAGGCGATTAAGGGTTATTTCATACCACTCGTTCATGTCGGTCTCATCGGCTTTAACCAGTTCGAGCTTCTCCTGTGGATAGTAAATCAGTGTGCAGAGGTCTTTTTTCTCTGACTCGCGCAAGGTGTTACCGAAGATTTCGTTAACTTTTCGCTTCACTGTGCCCGAAGCATTTTTCAGAACATGTTGGAAAGCTTCATATTCGCCGTGAATGTCGGTAAGGAAGTGCTCAGTGCCTTTAGGCAGATTGAGGATGGCTTCGAGATTGATTATCTCCGTGCTTGCTGCTGCGATTGTCGGAAATGATCTTGATAGAAGCTTGAGGTAGCGGAGGTCGGCTTCGAGTTCGGCGGTAGAATAATGGATGTGAGGAGGTATATTACTCATGAGTTACTGATTTTTAGGTTTAATAAACAGACATGCGTCCCCGTAGCTGAGAAAGCGGTAGCCTTTAGCAAGCGCGTGGTCATAAGCCAAGCGCCATTGTGGCCCGATAAATGCAGATACGAGAAGAAGTAATGTCGACTGTGGCTGATGAAAATTAGTGACCATGCCATCTACTATGCGATAGTCATAGCCCGGGGCTATTATGATGCGTGTCGAAGCAACGAGCGACGTCATATCCTGTGTCCTGAGCCAGTCGGCAAGGCCTCTAAGAGCTTCTGCGGTATTCAGTAGCGGATGTGACTGTTCATAGGGATACCATTGAGGCAGTTCGCCTGTCCACTCGCCGGTGGAAATAAGGCAGCCGATATGATACAGGCTTTCGAGGGTTCGGACCGAAGTTGTGCCGACAGCGATAATCTTTTTGCTGCCTGATGAAGCTATTTCGGCGAGTTCTTCGATGAGGTTGCGGCTGACGACGATAAATTCGCTGTGCATAGCGTGGTCGCCAATCTGGTCAGCCTTGACGGGCTGGAATGTTCCGGCGCCTACGTGTAGGGTCACTTCTCTCCGTCCGATACCGCGGCGGTCTATGGCATCCAAGACTGCTTCTGTAAAGTGAAGTCCGGCAGTCGGGGCGGCAACTGAGCCTTCGATGCGGCTGTAGACAGTTTGATAATCGTCGCTATCGCTTGCCTCTGTAGCGCGGTTGAGGTAAGGGGGAATCGGAATTTCTCCGGCTGCCGAAATAATGTCAGAGAATGTAACGGTCGAGTCATCCCAGCTAAAAGCTATTGTCGAGCCTGCGTCGTTACGTTCCAGTCTCTCAGCTGTGAGTTTCAGTTTACGACCGTCGGGTAGGGTGACAGCGCCTTCGAGCGCTCCTTCTTTCCATCGCTTTGAATTGCCAACAAGACACTGCCATGAGCATCCTTCAGTTGACGCGAAGTTAAGCGCGTAGTCAGAGGGCGCTGACGGTTCGAGACAAAATATCTCAATCAGGGCTCCCGACGCTTTGCGGAAACGCAAACGTGCATTAATAACCTTTGTATTATTATAGACGAGCAGCGAGTCAGAGCCGAGCAGACCGGGCAACTCGTCGAAGCGATGGTCGCTAATAGAGCCTTCAGGGTCTCTGACCAAAAGCCGGCAGGCATCACGCTGTGCGAGCGGATGTTTGGCGATTTTCTCGTCTGGAAGAGGGTAGTTATATTCTTTTATATCAATATTTCGTGGATTCATTCTCAATCAATGATTATCGACAAAATTAGCTAAAAAATGCCAATATACCGCTAAAAACAATCCATAAAGTCATCCGATGGTTTCTAATCTCGCTGAAAAATTGTATCTTTGTAAACTTAATGATATGATTATATGGTATATTTGAGATATTTTTCTAAGATTATGGCGCAGATTACGCTTGTTGTAGCTTTTTCAATAGGGGTGATGTCGTGTGTCCATGACCACAATGATGAGCCTGAAGTCCCTGTCGAGCCAGAAATTCCTATCGCAGGACGTACGGTTTTGGTTTATATGCTTGCGTCGGGCAACGGTCTCGGAGCAAGTGCCCCTTATGACTATGACATGCAGGATATCAGTGAGATGCGCAAGGCTGCTGCTGCAGGTGATATCACTGATGGACGGTTGCTTATATTCCACTCGTCGAGTAATGGTAATCAGATTCTAAAAGAGATAGCAGAGGATGGCACGGTTGACACTCTTAAAATTTATGATTCGGCGATTCGTCCGCAGACAGCGCAGCGCATGTCTGAGGTGCTCGATGACATGAAAGCCTGGGCTCCGGCTGCTGATTACGGCATGATTCTTTGGGGTCATGGCACAGGATGGATTGAGGATGGTATAGCCGAAGAGGCTGCGTCAGATTATCAGACCTATTCCTATGGCAGCGAACAGAATAATAAATGGAAGATGAATGTAACGTCGCTTGCCAATGTGCTCGAAGGCCGCAATCTCGGTTTTATTTACTTTGACTGTTGCTATATGGCCTCGGTCGAAGTAATCTACCAGTTAAGGAAGGCGGCACCACGCATAGTGGCTTATCCGACTGAGGTATTGGCGTGGGGGATGCCTTACGACCGAAATATCAAGCATTTTTTTGCAAAGGATGCTGAACTTGTAGAAGCGGCGACCAATACCTTTGACTACTACGCGTCGCAGACGAGCGCTACTTACCGAATGTGTACGGTGTCTGTGTTCCGCACTGCTGGCATGGAGCGTCTTGCTTCGGCTACACGGGCAATTTATCAGAACAACACTACTGGCGTGCCTGAAAATTATTCGCCTCAGTCTTACACACTGTCACGCAATAACTACTACTGTGACTTTGGTGGATATGTAAATGCATTGAAGTCTGACAACCAGCAGCTTGATGAGTTTAAGTCAGCGCTTGCTGAAGTCGTTGAGCTCGAGCTCGCTACAGAAAAAATATGGAATCAGCTGCCAATTAACGAACATTCCGGCTTTTCAACGTTTATAATGGATAGTAACGCCGATGTGTCGAAGTTAAATTACAGCCGACTCGACTGGTTTGACGACGTGGCTTCGGCTCTCATTCATTAAATAAACGATTAAAATTACGTTTCGACTATGTTTTTCGCTCAAGACCCCGTGCAAATGCCGGTTTTACCTGACTCTGTGCCGAGTCCGAAAGAGGAATGGCAGATGCTGAAAAATTTGCCTGTAGATGAACTTCTTGACCGTATGATTAATGGCTTGGTTTCACTCGCCATAAACCTCGCCATCGCCATATTGGTATTCTATGTCGGTCGCTATATAATCAATAAGATTTATAGGGTCATTTCAGGCATATTGCTGCGCCGTCAGGTTGACGCTTCGCTGAGCACTTTTGTGCTTAGCTTGGTGAAGATGTTGCTTTACTTTATCTTGATTGTAACCGTTATCGGCATTCTTGGCATCGAGACGTCATCGTTCATTGCCATCTTTGCTTCTGCCGGTGTCGCTATCGGTATGGCTCTCAGCGGCACGTTGCAGAACTTTGCTGGCGGTGTGCTTATATTGCTCTTGAAGCCTTACCGCATCGGCGATTACATCGAGGCGCAGGGCTATGCAGGAACGGTGCGCGAGATACAGATTTTCCACACTATCATTTCGACCTCAGATAATAAGCAGATTATAATTCCCAACGGCGGTCTGTCGACGGGCTCTGTCAACAATTATTCACGCGCCGATTATCGCCGCGTCGACTGGAGCGTCGGCATATCGTATGGCGATAGCGTCGAAGTTGCGCGCAAGGCGATACTTGAAATACTCGACTCGGATGACCGAATCGTGAAGGGCATGATTGAGGATGACCGTGAGGAGCGCGCAGAGCAGCAGGAGGCTGCCGAAAAAGCCGCTGCAGCGTTAGCCCCTGATGCTGAAGCTGAGAAGCCAAAGCGCCGTTCGTTCTGGGCGCGCATGTTCCACCGCAAGGTCAAGAAAAAAATAATGACATGGCAGGAAGAGCAGGCTGAAAAGGTGAGAAAACTCTTGCCAAAGACCGACGGTTCGCCAAAGGTTTATGTATCGTCGCTCGGAGATAGCGCTGTAGTGCTGACCGTTAGAGCGTGGACGCGTACCCCTGATTACTGGGGCGTATATTTCTCGGTCAACGAACGCATCTATAACGAGCTGCCCGAGGCCGGAATCAACTTCCCGTTCCCACAGATGGATGTGCATCTCAACGGTCGGCTCGACACAACAGGCAATCGCGATTAGTTAAAATATATTATTAAATATCCTTAAATAGCCGAAATTATCCAATAATTTTGGCTATTTTTGCGTAACCGTCGGACAGATTTGTCCGTCTCTCTCTAACGGTGACCGGTCTCCTCTGTTCCCTCCTTTTGCAAGCGGCTGACATGTCGCTTTTTGGCTCGATATATAAAAAAGAACAACATAAATGACAAGTAAATGGAATTATCTATCCCATTACACAGATGAACAGAGGCATGACGAACTATCAAGGCGATTTGCAAATTGCGCGCCCATAAGTGACTTGTTGCGACAAAGAGGAATCAGCACTCTCAACGAGGCTGAGAAGTTTTTCCATCCCTCTTTGCGTGACCTTCACGACCCGTTTCTGATGCCCGACATGGACAAGGCGGTCGACCGTCTTAACCGTGCGATGGGATCGAAAGAGAAGATTATGGTCTACGGAGACTATGATGTCGACGGCACTACGGCAGTCGCGCTGGTCTACCGTTACCTACAGAATTTCTATTCTGAGATTGATTACTATATCCCGACGCGCTACGACGAGGGATATGGCATATCGCGTCGCAGTATCGACGCGGCCGCCGAGCAAGGAGTCAAATTAATTATCATCCTTGACTGCGGCATTAAGGCTATCGACGAGATTGCTTATGCCAAAGAGCGCGGCATCGATTTCATTATCTGTGACCACCATGTGCCCGACGACGAGCTGCCGCCGGCTGTCGCTATTCTTAACCCTAAGCTCGAAGGCTCGACATATCCCTGCCAGCATCTGTCGGGCTGCGGTGTCGGCTACAAGTTTATGCAGGCATTTTCAATCAGCAACGGCATCGGGACGGCAGAGCTCGACGGTATGCTTGACCTTGTCGCTGTCAGCATAGCTGCCGACATCGTGCCTATGGTCGACGAAAACCGCGTGATGGCCTATGTAGGTCTGAAACGACTGAACTCTAACCCGAATATGGGTTTGCGAGCGATCATCCGTACTTGTGGCCTCGGCGGTAAAGAAATTACAATCAGCGACGTGATATTCAAGATTGGTCCGCGTATTAATGCGTCGGGACGCATGCAGAGCGGACGCGAAGCAGTCGAGCTTCTCGTCAGCCGCGACATGAAGGACGCTACGCGTCGGAGCATAGCCATCGACCAGTATAACAAAGACCGCAAGGAGCTCGACAAGCGTATCACCGAGGAGGCGAATGCCATCCTTGACAATCGCGGCGAGATGGACTCTGACAAGCGCTCGATTGTCATCTACAACAAGGACTGGCACAAGGGCATCATTGGCATCGTAGCGTCGCGTCTAACCGAGCTTTATTATAAGCCAGCAGTGGTGTTGACTTTTGCAAATGGACTCGCTACGGGCTCGTCGCGCTCTGTCCAGGGTTTTGATGTCTACAAGGCAGTGGAATCGACGCGCGACCTTCTCGAAAACTTCGGCGGTCACACCTATGCTGTTGGACTGTCGATGAAAGAGGAGAACATCCCGGAATTTACGCGCCGTTTCGAGGAATATGTCGCAGCCAACATCCTTGATGAGCAGCTGACGCCGCAGATTGATATCGACGCCGTGATAACCTTTGGTCAGATTACGCCTGAGTTTGTGTCGACGCTCCGCTTGTTCAATCCATTCGGCCCGGGCAACCAGAAGCCGACTTTCTGTGCGCGCCGCGTGAAGGATTTCGGCACGAGCAAGCTTGTCGGCAAGCAGCTTGAGCATATTAAGCTCGAACTTGTCGATGACACATCGGGCAAGGTGTTCAATGCCATCGCTTTCAACGCTGCCCAGTATTTCGACGATATTCACGCCGGACGCCCGTTTGACATCTGCTTCACAATCGAGGAAAACAAGCATCGCAACGCCGCTTCGACCCTTCAGCTGCTCGTCAAGCAGATTCATACCTGTAAGGACTGAGGCGCTGAGCAATAATGCTTTAAGCTGGATATGACTCCCGTCGACATACTGCGACGCTATTGGGGCTATGACGCGTTCAGGCCGCTGCAGGCTGAGATTATTGACTCTCTGCTTTCGGGACATGACACTATAGGACTGTTACCTACGGGCGGCGGCAAGTCAATAACGTTTCAGGTGCCGGCGCTGTTGTTCGACGGTCTGACGATTGTGGTGTCGCCGCTGATTTCGTTGATGAAAGACCAGGTCGACAACCTCTTTCAACGAGGGGTCAGGGCGGTCTATTTTCATTCAGGCCTTACGAGGCGCGAGACAAAATTAGCGCTTGACCGTTGCCGTCTTGAAAAAGTCAAGCTCGCCTACGTGTCGCCAGAGCGCTTGAGACAGAAAACATTTATCGATGAGCTTAAACAATGGCGCGTGTCGGCAATCGTTGTCGACGAGGCGCATTGTATCTCGCAGTGGGGCTATGACTTTCGCCCGTCATATCTCGCTATTAAAGAGTTGCGGACACTGTTCCCAGATGCGCCTGTATTGGCATTGACCGCATCTGCGACGCCTGATGTCGTGGCTGACATCGCCAAGGAACTTGACCTCACCAATCCTCAGATATTTTCAAAAAGCTTTGCGCGCGACAATATCAGCTATATCGTGCGTCGCGACGAGCATAAGGAAGGTCGGCTTCTTAAGGTTCTTGCCAATACGTCGGGGTCGGCAATCGTCTATGTGCGTTCGCGTCGTCGTTGTCGCGAACTTGCCGATGTGCTGAGGCTCGCCGGTATCAGTGCCGACTTTTATCATGCTGGCCTTATGCCTGAGGAGAAGGCCGACCGTCAGGACAGATGGAAGAGTGGGGCGGTGCGTGTGATTGTGGCCACAAATGCTTTCGGCATGGGCATCGACAAGCCCGACGTGCGTGTGGTGGTGCATTATGATTTGCCGTCGTCGCTCGAAGAGTACTATCAGGAGGCAGGGCGCGCTGGCCGCGACGGGCTGCCGTCTTATGCAGTGCTGTTGGTCGCGAAATCTGATAAAGGCTTGCTGACGCGACGTCTCGGAGAGGCTTTTCCGCCTAAAGAGTATATACTGCGTGTCTACGAATTGCTGGGTAATTTTCTTGATGTGATTGTCGGCGGCGGATATAACAAGGTCTATGAGTGTGATTTCAACCGTTTCTGTATGACCTTTAAGCTTCAGCCGGCGATGACGCGCAGCGCGTTGTCGATACTGACGCGCTCAGGCTATATTGAGTACTCCGACGAGTCGCTCACACAGTCGCGCATCATGATTCTTGTCGACAAGTCAGATTTTTATGGTCTCAGCCTCGATGAGGCTACCGAGAATGTCTTTCAAGGTATTTTGCGTATCTATCCCGGTTTGTTTGCCGATTATGTAGCAATCAGCGAGACACGTATAGCCGCGCAACTCGGAGTGTCGGAGCTGGCGGTAACAACGGCGCTGCTAACCCTCTCGCGTATGCACGTGATTCACTATATACCTCGACGCTTGACGCCATATGTCTATTACCCGACGTCGCGCGAATTGCCGCGCTACCTCGTGATACCGCGCTCGGTCTACGAGGAGCAGCGCGCACGCTATGAGGCGCGACTCGACGCTATCAAGCGCTTTGCGTTTTCCGACGATTGCTGCCGCTCGCGCATCATGCTCGAATATTTCGGCGAGACGGACACGAAGGACTGCGGAGTGTGTGACGTCTGCCGTGAGCGTAAACGCCTCCAGCCGTCAGCCGATGACCAAGTGACGCTCGCCGAAGACCTCTGCCGTCGTCTTGCATCAGGGACTCACACTCTCGAACAGCTCGCCGCCATCTATCCAACCCATCGCCAACTACTCGCCGACACTATCCGTTCCCTATCAGAAGAAGGCAAAATCACCCTCACCGGCAACCGCGTAGATTTAATAAACTGATGCCTTACTATTGTCCTACTGTAATTATAGGTTGCCCGAAAAAGGTTGATAGCATGGCAAGGGTTGAAAGGGTGAAATTATGCTGGCTGCTTAGCCATTTAGTTACTTCGCATGGGCGTTTTCCTAAGGATCGTGCAAACTCTGCTTTAGACAATCCTTTTTGAGTCATAAGCTCGTAGATTCTATTTGAAATAGCCATTTCCATGTCCACTTCTTTATGAATGACCGCCGGTATAGAGGCCACAATATGGTTATATTCTTCAAATGCGGTTTTCATATATCAAAAGTTTTATCGGTGTCTATCTCGTTTTCTGAAATGGTTATGGTTCCGTCCTTAACGCCCTGCTTTATGAGTCTGTCAAAATTTTGCAGGGTGACCACGAAACCTCGCAATTCATCATCTTCATCATAAGTTCTGGTTTTCTTTATCCCTCCATTGCCTAGTATAAGGATACTATTAGAAAGACGCAAGCAAAGTTATGAAAAATGTTTTTACTTTCGAGTAAACAATTGAAGATTTTGTGAAATTTTTTTCTTAGGGATTTATTACAGGAGAATTAATTATACTAGCAGGAGAGGAGATTTACATTAATTAAAGTCTTTTAGCGGCTTGTAATGCGGATTTACGGCGCGTGATACGTTATATAGATGTAGCGTAAATGAAAAGAGATACGCATCATTAACATCCCTCGTCCTCTTCTCCGGGTTGTGAAACTGGGATAGGAGGCTCTCATAAATAAATAGTTGAAACGTAGGCAGGAGCTTGGACCCAAATCCGAGTTCCTGTTTGCGCATAAAACATGGTCAGTAGAGTGGGGTTATCCTCGATTTCGTGTGAGTTTTTGTTGATTTTATCATCGATTTTGTGTGAAGTGGTTGGGAGTTAGGTTGTTATGGGTTTGGTTGTGAAGTGGAGGCAATAATGGGTTGTTTGGGATTTGGTGAGGTGGGGAAAGATTGCTAATTTTGTGGGTGTTATGAAGCGTTTTAGTGGAATATTGGTGGCTGGGTTGATGGTGGTAGCCGGTGTCTTTGGGGCGGAGGCTCAGACGGCGACAGCTCAATCTCAGGTTGAGGCGCAGGATATTCCTGTGTATGAATCGTTGGATGAGGCTATTGAGGCGGAACTGGAGGGTGTGGATTTCAGTGATATGGAGGGTGTAGATGATTTTTCAATCTGTAGCCGAAGTAAGGCGAGTGCTGAGCAGCTGACGGCCTTTGTGAGGCGCCATAACAAGAGGTTTGACGATGAGATTGCCAAGGCTTATCTCGCTGTAGGTGACAGATATGGCGTGAGAGGGGATATTGCTTTCTGTCAGGCGATACTTGAAACCGGTTGGTTTCGTTTTGACCGAGGTACGAAGGTGAATGAGTCACAGCACAATTATTGTGGTTTAGGAGTGGTAGGTAATGGTGTTAAAGGCGCGGCGTTTGAGACAATTGAGGATGGGGTGACAGCTCACATTCAGCATCTTTATGCTTATGCAACTACAGGCGCGTTGCCGGAAGGGGAAAGGATGGTAGACCCTCGCTTCGGGGCGGTCAAACGCGGAGTAGCGCGCGACTGGTCTGACCTTAACAACCGCTGGGCAATGAACTCAGTTTACGGTTCAATGATTCTGAAGAT
>CAMWQZ010000004.1 GCA_947176515.1 uncultured Bacteroidales bacterium
ATGATATTTCTATAGCATGGCTCGGGTCAGTAGGCGGCATACTCGCTCTGCTTGGAGTGGTAGCCGCGCCTATCACAACGGGCGACACGGCTCTTCGTTCGGCTCGTCTTATCGCAGCCGACTTCCTTCGTTTCGATCAGAAACCCATTATGAAGCGACTAATTGTTAGTTTGCCGATTTTTGCGCTTTGCTTCTGCTTGATGCTTATTGATTTTAATGTGTTGTGGCGTTATTTTGCGTGGGTGAACCAGACTCTTGCTGTCTTCACGCTTTGGGCGATTACGGTCTATCTTGCCCGTCATAACAAACTATATATGGTGTCGCTGATACCGGCGCTATTTATGACTATGGTCAGCGTAAGCTACATTTTGTATGCTCCTTCACCCGAGGGTTTCGGACTTGGACTTACGACGGCTATCGCAGCAGCAGCTTTAGTGGCATGCGTAACTCTCGGACTCTTTATCCGCTACATCAAGTTGCTTCGCGCCGGACGCATGATTCACGAAGTCGGTTACTGATTTTTTAATTCATGGATATACTCAGAGAATTAGCTCAAAGTAGAAAATATACACTTCATAGCCACACACAGTTCTGCGACGGGCGAGCCCCGATGCAGAACTTTGTGGTTGAGGCTATCAAAGAGGGATTTACTCATTACGGTTTTTCACCCCATTCGCCTGTGCCGCTTGAATCGCCTTGCAACATGTCAATGGATGATGTACCGGCATATCTGGCAGAGGTCGACAGGCTGCGTGACGCATATGGCGACCGCATAAAGCTTTATGCGGCCATGGAAATCGACTACCTTGGACCTCAATGGGGTCCCTCTAATGAATACTTCGTCGGCTTACCGCTTGATTATCGCATAGGCTCAGTTCACTTTATACCGACACAGGATGGTGAATTGATTGATATTGACGGTAGTGCCGACAGATTTAAGGTTAATATGGCATATAAGTTTCGCGATGATATCCGCTACGTCGTGGAGACATTTTTCAATGCGTCGGCGGCGATGCTTGAAGCTGGCGGCTTTGACATTATGGGACATTTTGACAAGGTGGCTCAGAACGCTTCAGCTTATATGCCAGGCATAGAAGATAAACAATGGTTTATGTCGCTGGCCGATTCTCTTGTAGACTTGATTTGCGAACGAAAGCCTATTGTAGAAATCAACACAAAGGCTAAAGTTATCCATGGTCGCATATTCCCCTCAGAGAGATACTTGCCGAGACTCATCGATGCCGGAGTGCCTATAGTTGTAAATAGTGACGCTCATGTGCCGGCGCTCATCAACGCTTCGCGCGACTATGGCTTTGAGTTGATTGATAAATTGTCAAACACAACCAGTCATGCCTCACGCTACGCTGTCGCAACGAAAGCTTGAACTTCTTGCCCCGGCTCGCGATGCGGCTATTGGCATTGAGGCTATTGCGCATGGAGCCGATGCGGTGTATATCGGCGCAGATGCGTTCGGCGCGAGGGCGGCGGCTAAAAACGATGTCAGTGATATAGTGTCGTTGGTAGATTTTGCCCACCGTTTTGATTCGCGTGTCTATGTGACGCTTAATACCCTTATCTATGATAACGAGTTCCGTGAAGCTGAAGCTCTTATCCGTAAGCTCTACTCTGTTGGGGTCGATGCGCTGATAGTCCAAGACTTGTCAGTGCTGAGGATGGATATACCGCCGATTGCATTGCATGCGAGTACTCAATGTGACACCCGTACCCCTGCCAAAGCGCGCTTTCTCGAAGATTGTGGTTTCTCGCAGATTGTGCTTGCGCGAGAACTCTCTCTTGACCAGATTAGAGAGATTGCAGCCGCTGTAACTGTTCCGATTGAGGCATTTGTCCATGGTGCGTTATGCGTGAGCTACAGCGGTGATTGTCAGGCGAGCCTTTTTGCAACAGGCCGAAGTGCAAATCGCGGAGAGTGTGCTCAGATGTGTCGCCTGCCATATTCCCTGACTGATGCTTCCGGTCGGAAAGTTGCTCCTGACGGTCACTATCTGTCACTGCGTGACATGAATCGTCTTGACCGCCTTGGCGATTTGGCAGATGCCGGAGTGTCATCGTTCAAAATCGAAGGGCGGCTTAAAGAAAGCGGCTATGTGCGCAACACCGTGGCGGCATACTCGCGCGCGCTCGATGATGTTGTGGCGGCTTCAGATGGCCGCTATGAGCGATTGTCGGTCGGTAAGGTTAATCTGAAATTTGAGCCGGACGTAACCCGTTCATTCAATCGCCGTTTCACGTCCTATTTCCTTGACGGTCGTCCGTCAGGAGCAAGGGTGAGCATGGCTTCGATAGATAGTCCTAAGTGGATAGGCCGTAGAATAGGCGCGGTAAAAGCGGTGAACGGCAAGGCTATCCTTGTTAAGTCGACTGAACCGCTTAACAATGGCGATGGGCTTGGCTTTTTTGATGCTTCGGGGCGTTACAATGGCTTTAGAGTCAATAGGGTAGATGGGAATACGATATTCCCGGCGTCGGAGGTAAGTGTGCGTCCGGGCGATATATTGTATCGTAACCGCGATAAAAAGCGCGACGATATGATGGCTTCAACAACAGCGGTTCGCACCATTGATATTGCTGCTACGCTCCGTCGGGTCGACGACCGACATATCTCATTGGCTTTGTCTGACTATCATGGCCATAAGGCTGAATGCATGACCGAGTGTGAAGTTGATGCATCGCGCACGCCTCAGTTGCAGGCACGAGAACGAGTAATGACCAAAACTGGTGACACCATCTATCGGATAGCTTCATTGACAGATTTAATCCCGGATGGCTGCTTTGTCCCGGCGTCGGTTCTTGCTGATTTGCGCCGGAAAACTATATCGGCGCTTGACGATGTGAGGCGTTCGACCTATGAGTTTGATTATCGCCGTCAAGAAAAAACTGAAATAAGGGGTTTTCGCAATGACTCGCTCGACCGTCACGATAATGTTGCCAATCGTTTAGCCCGGCAGTTTTATGCTGACCATGGCATAGAGGTCAGCGAATCGGCAGCTGAGGTAGAAATGCCCGATATAAACAGAGACCAGAGAGTGATGAAAACTCGCTATTGCCTTCGTCGTGAACTTGGTGCGTGTCTGAAGACACCTCAGCGTGACCGACTGCCATCGCCGCTGTTTTTACGCGCTACTGGCGTAGATTACCGTCTCGATTTTGACTGTAAGGAGTGCTCTATGTCAGTAATTCTCCCTGCTAAAAAGTCAAAATGAAGTTGAATTATTTTGCGGCGGATTGTGCTTATTGAGCGTTTTGAGGCGTAGGTGATTTCGAGCGTTTACGTTTACCGATATTAGTCATAATCATGCCGACGATTATAATTGCCATCGCAACGACCTGAATCCATTTCAAGTGGTCGAGCCCCATTACGACTGCTGATATTGTGGCAAAAACAGGGAGCAGATACTGATAAAGCGACACTAATTCAGAGCCGATAAGCTTTTCGGCCGGCTGCACAAGGAAATATGCAATAAACGTTGGGCAGAGGAGGATGAAGCCTATTTCCAGCCATGGAGTGCTATCTGTCGAGTGGACGATAGGCATGTCCTGCATATCCGGCACGAGAAAAAGAGCCGGGATGGCAGAGAATAAAAACACCCAGCGCAACATGTTGACCGGTCGATATGTCTTTGTCGGACCCTGGAGGACAACGAGATAAATTGCATAGCACAGAGTGGAGGCTATTGCGAGTATATCACCGAGGAGATTGTCGCTTCCGCTTTTGCCTGAGTGACCTGCAAGAATTACGATTGCCGCTCCGGCCATTGATATGGCGATACCGATATATTCAATGAATGAGGGCCGTTGTTTTAAAAAGATTACTCCAATTAGTATTACAAATATTGGAGGCAAAGTCATTATGATAGAGATATCAATTGGGTTGCCATATCGGAGAGAAGTGACAAAAAGGTAGATGAAGCCGAAAAGACCGACCGTGCCTCCGAATATAAGCTTTATCCAGTCTCGTTTGGCGATTTTATCACATTTCAAAAATAGCGAAACGGCCCACATCAGCAGGCAGCCGCCAATCAATCTTACTACTATTATACCGTTGGCCGTCATCCATGACGGTATTAGAGCCTTTGTGAAAGAAACATTCATGCCCCAGAATATGGTGGCGATTAAGATGCACAGATTGCCTGTTATTGCGCCTGAAGCGCTGGACTTTTTGACTGGTTGGTTTGTATTATTATCGCTCATTTTAATATTTGTTTTGCATTATAAACACTCAATAATAAATTTTGTTAGGTCTTATAGGATAAATATGAAGATTATCGAGGTGGAGGCTTGGGCAATTTTTTAATATTTTTAAAATATAAATGGGCTGTAAGGTTGTGAAACCCGATTAATTTCGCTAACTTTGAACCATAATCAAGAATGACGAGTGTTACAGTTCCTTGAAAAGCTAATTCTTTTTTAGTATCGCTGGTGAGAATTGAAAAATTTTTAGTTTCACGCCCTGAATTTGGCAAGGAGTTGGCGACCTAAAATCCTTTTTGATTGACATTGCTACGCTAAATTATAAACCTATTAATATACCAATCATGAAATCGAGCAGAAGGACATTTCTAAAGACTCTCGGCGCGGCTGGTTTGTTTACCATTATTCCGCGTCACGTCCTTGGCGGTAACGGTTACATTCCGCCAAGTGATCAATTAACACGCGGCATTATCGGCACCGGCGGCATAGGTCGTTCGTCATACCACTTCAATAGCGATAAGACGTGTCGTCTTGTTGCCCTTTGTGATGTTGACAGCAATCATCTTGCCTCTGCCGCAAATCTTGCCAAGGACCGTTTTGGTGAAACGGTAGCTCAATATCACGATTTCCACGATCTTATCAATGATACAAATGTCGATATAGTCCATATCGCAACACCTCCTCATTGGCATGGCATCATGGCTGTTGAGGCAGCAAAAGCAGGTAAGGATATTTGGTGTGAGAAACCTATGACCCGTACAATTGGCGAAGGCCAGAGAGTTGTTGAGGCTGTGCAGCGCTACAATCGTATATTCCGCCTAAACACCTGGTTCCGCTTTAAAGATACATTCTACGGTCTTGGCACTGACGTGCAACCTTTGAAAAAACTTGTCGACAGTGGCATGCTTGGCTGGCCTCTTAAGGTGACAGTCTCAGGTGCAACTGGTTTTGCTTGGAAATTCTTCTGGACGGGTCGCGAGAACCTCGTTCCCCAGAACGTTCCTGCTGAACTCGATTATGATATGTGGCTCGGTCCGGCCCCCTACAAACCCTATAACCCTCACCGTGTTCATCAGACATTCCGTGGATATTGGGATTATGATGGTGGCGGTCTCGCAGATATGGGTCAGCACTATCTTGACCCGATTCAATATCTTCTCGGTAAAGATAACGACCTCCCCATCAAGGTTGAGGTTGACGCTCCCCAGCAGCATCCCGATGCAGTCGGCACTTGGCGCAAAATCACTTACACCTATGACGATGGCTGTCAGATTGTCCTCGAGGGCGAAGGCTATGAAAGTGAAGGCAAGGTGCCCTATATCGAGGGCCCCAACGGCAAAGTCTATAAAGGCTTTGAATGTACAATCCCTGACGTGATGAATAAGATTGCCGAACTCCCTGACCCGGAACCCCAGCGCACTGACTTCCTGCAGTGTGTGCGCGACCGTCAGAAATTCGCCCTTAACGAGCAGAATGGTCACCATAGCTGTACGATTGTCAACATGGGCACTACTGCTCTCCGCCTCGGACGCAGCGAATTGGCTTTTGACCCCAAGACGCAGACATTCATAAACGATGATGCTGCTAACGCTCTCATCAATCAGCCGATGCGCGGTCCCTGGAAAATCTAATTATCATCACATACTAACATAGAACTCAACGATGAACAAACGTTCTTTATCAATTATACTCCTGTCGTTATTCCTTTGCTTCGGATTCAATTCCTTTGCTCAGCTCGACAGCCGTAACCGCACTGCCGAGACCGTCATCAGCGACGGTCTCGCCCAGTTGCCGGCAAAAAATCAAGCGACCTATAATGAAGTTATAGGCGAGATGGCAGCCACAGGTCAGAAGGGCATCGAAATGCTCGCTGCTATGCTCAAACCTGCCGAGACAAATCAGAATGCTCTTTTTGAGTATGCGATTGACGCTATTGTAAGCTATGCAACCCGTTCTGATAACGCTGCTCTCCAGCAGCAGATTCACGATGGTCTGGTTGCCGGTCTTAAGAAATGCACTGACGACCCCAATCGTGCTTTCCTGATGGTTCAGCTTTCAAAACTTGCTCGCCCGGGCGATGCAGAGGTGTTTGCCTCTTATCTCACAGACCCATATCTTCGTAACTATGCTATCAATGGTCTTGCACTCGTGCCCGGAGATGATGAGATGGTTGCTAAAATTATCAATTCTGCAGCCGCTCCTGAGGCAGAACTCGCTTACGTAGCATATTTCAAAAAACTCAACGGCGTTGAACCGACTTTGATAAAATGGACCGAAAGTGCTGACCCCAAAGTGCTAGCAGCGGTTTATAATGCTCTCGCTGTATGTGGTACAGATGCTGCAATCAAGCCTTTACAGAAAGCTGCTAAGGCTGTCAAATTCGCCAATGATCCAACTGGAGCAACTGATGCATATCTCCGTCTCCTTGCACGTCTCGGTGATAAGAATGCCGTCAATGCTGCTAAAGAAATATTAAAGGCAGATAATGATTACGCTCGTTGCGCAGCGCTCGACATTATATTGAACAGCGATAAAGCCAACGCAGAGAAAAATGTTCTCGCTGCTCTTAAAGATAAGGATATTGCTTATCGCAATACTGCTCTCAATGACGCTCCTGTCGTTTGCGGCGAAGGCATCTTTGATGTTGTTGCCGGTAAATTCAAATCTTTATCGCCCGAGGCAAAAATTGATGTGATTAACTGGCTTGGAAACAATCATGTTGTTTCTCAGATTGACCTAATCATTGACAACGTCAACGCTAAGGACCTCGCGTTAGCTAAATCAGCGGTCGCTGCTGCTTCCAAGATTGGTGGTGATAAGGCTCTCGTTGCCCTCACTTCAGTGCTTGGCCAGAATAACGAACTTTCGGCTGCCGCACAGAACGCGCTCTTGTCGTTCAACGGCGATATTGCTTCTGGCGTGCTTACCGCTCTTGACTCAACAGATTCTAATGTAGTTTCACAGGCTCTTCAGTTAGCGTCTGCTCGTCATATTTATGATGCATGTGACAAAGTTGTTAAACTTATGGCTAATGGTAATGCTCAGGTGAGCGATGTTGCACTCAAGAGCTTTAAAGGTGTTGTGCGTCCATCAGACTTCGAAAGCGTCTGCCAGATTCTTAATGCCGTTACTAAGCCTGAAGTCGTAAGTGAAATTCAAGCCGCAGCTAAAAACTCTATCGTCAGTCTGACTCCCGAGGAACAGTATAACAGAGTTAATGCGGTAATGAACAAGCAGACTGATAGCAAGAACGTGGTAAAATACTATCCGCTTCTCGCTCAGGCTGCTACTCCTGCTGCTATTGACCGTCTGCTCGCTGACTTTAATGCGACTAACAGCCCTGAGGCATATGCAGCCCTCATGCAGGTTAATAATCCGGCTATGATTCCGGTCCTCTTTGAAATTGCAGCTAATAATCCTGCCCAAAAAGATGCAGCGCTTAACCGCTACATTGACCTTGTGCAGAGCAACGGATTCCCGGCAATCGACCAATACCGTCTTTATAGTAATGGTCTTTCGCTTGAGCCGTCGGTTGGTGTTCAAAATCGTCTGATTCGTGCCCTTGCAGACGGGCGTACGCTGCCTGCTGCTATGCTTGCTGCGAAATACCTCGACAATAAAGAAACCGCACTTGCTGCTGCTTCAACAGTTAAATATATCTTCGCTAAAGAGCCCTCTCTTCAGAAGGGTCTGACCGTTAAAAACATTCTCGATAAGACTCATAAAGTTTTTGTAGACTTTGGAGTCAATGATGCCGATGCAGGTTACGCAGCTGACGAAGTTGCCGGCATCCTTAATGGTTTTGACGAAGAAGGAGGCTATGCTGTCGTAGCTGAAGGCGGCCCCACTGGAGATTTTGAGAATTTCGATTTATACTTTGATTGGAATGGTGTTGAACCGATTACGCTCACTCTCCGTTCGATGCCTCTCGTCACTATTGATCCGGCAGCAGGGCTGACAGTTGGCAATGGTATCCTTCAGGCGTTGCCTGCAGGTGCGCAGCCGGTTCATGTACGTATGGTCAATGACCGTATGTTTGTTGAAGTCGGTTCTGTTCCCTTTGCAGTCAACGATGTTGTAGTTAACCCTGTGGCTGGAAAAGAAACTCCTTATTCTGGTACTGTTTCAGTTAGCAATCCTGAAGCTGTTCGCAATTTCTACTTCAATCATCTCCCCGATACTCCTATCTTCAAACTTTCTCCCGAAGAGGAAGCCCAAGGTTTCGAAGTGCTCTTCGATGGTCGTTCGCTCGATAAGTGGCACGGCAACACAGCAGCTTATGTTCCCGTTGATGGTAGTATTTATGTTACTGCTCAGTATGGTGGCTCAGGCAATCTCTACACAAAGAAAAATTATAGCGACTTTATCTATCGCTTCGAGTTCTTCTTTGATGTACCGGGTGTTAACAACGGTATCGGTATCCGCACAGGCAAGGATGTGACTGGCGTAGACGCTGCTTTCCATGGCATGGAAATTCAGGTTCTCGACCATGACGATCCGATGTACGGCGGCTATCCTTATGGCTGGACTGGAATTCAGCCTTATCAGATTCATGGCTCAATCTATGGTGTTGTAGGTGCTAAACATGTTGACTTCGGTCCCATCAAGCAGTGGCACACTGAAGAAATCAAGGCAGTCGGAGACCACATCACAGTTACAGTCGATGGCGAGGTGATTGTTGATGCGGATATTCGTGAGGCTTGCCAGGGTCACGCCGTTGGTCCGGAAGGCACTGAAGGAAATCCCTATATGATTGACCACCGTAATCACCCCGGTCTCTTCAACAAAGAAGGATACATCAGCTTCTGCGGTCATGGTCAGGGTGTCAAATTCCGCAATATCCGTATTCTCGACCTTAGCGAGAAAAACAACAAAGCAAAAAAAGGAAAGAAAAAATAAGAATTTTCAGAAACTATAAATGACTGAATTTTCAGACAGTTCACGAAAGCCGACTTCGATAGTTGCTATCGGGGTCGGCAATCGTATGCGCACTTATATGCACTATGTTGCGAGTCATCCCGAAGTGGCGAGGCTCGTAGCTGTTGTCGAACCTGATTCGATTCGCCGTAATGCGATGGCTGACCAGTTCGATATTCCTGAAAAATATCGTTATAAAGATTATCGCGATTATTTCAAAAATCCGGTAGAGGCTGATGTCGCATTTATATGTACTCCCGAGCGTGAACACTTTGAACCATGCATGGAAGCTCTGCGTCTCGGCATGCATGTTCTCCTTGAGAAACCGGTCGCCCAGACTTACGAGCAGTGTCGATTGATTGATAGGGCAGCGAAGAAGGCTGGCAAAATGGTTAGCGTATGCCATGTTTTGCGTTATCATCCGGCTTTTATCAAGGTCAAGGAGTTGGTTTCCTCAGGTAAGTATGGCCGTATAATGACAATTACTCACACTGAGGATGTCGGGATTGACCGTATGACTCACAGCTATGTCCGCGGAGCGATGAATACAGAGGCAGGCAACAACCCCATGCTGCTTGCCAAGTGCTGCCACGACATTGATTTCCTCGTGTGGCTGACTGATTCAAATTGTAAACGCTTGTCGTCATTCGGTAATCGCGTGTGGTTCCGCCGCGAAAATGCCCCTGAGGGTTCGGCGACGCGTTGTGTCAATTGTTCAATCGAGAAGGAGTGCCCTTATTCGGCAATTGATCTGTATTGGCGGCGCAGGCAGTGGATCAATAACTTTGATGTGCCTGCTGGCATGACGCTCGACCAAGTGCTTAGCAAAGAGCTTGACGAAGGGGTCTTTGGCAGATGTGTCTATCATTGTGATAATGACGTTGTCGACAGTCAGGTGATGACAATGCAGATGGAGGATGGCTCGCTGATTACGCTGTGTATGGACGCATTTACGCGTCGCGATGGTCGAAGCACTGACATAAAAATGACTCATGGAGAGATTGTCAGCGACGGAGTGAAGATATTTGTCACTGATTTCCTGACTGGTAAAAGAGAGGTTTATGATTTTACCGAAGTCTGCAAGCAGCCATTCCATGCAGGAGCAGACATTAAACTTGTCGAAGGCTTCCTTGCGGCGGTTCGCGGTGACGCTTCTACAGAGTTGCCGACGACGATTGCCGACTCGTTACGCAGCCATCGTCTCTGTTTCGAGGCTGAGCGAAGCCGTCATACCGGCACAACAATAACGTTCACCGAATAAAATTTGCTCGACATAAGTGTCAACAAAAAAGGATGCGATTTTTCGCATCCTTTTTTGTTGAGGTGAAATGTTTGCTTATTTCACGATTGCTTTGCCAACTTTGCCATCGTTATATTTTACGATATAAACTCCGGTTTCTGGAGTGTCAATCTTTCGGCCACTGAGGTCATAATATGTCTTGGCTGCAGAGTCAGCACTGATTTCTGAGATGCCTGAGATTTCATTAGCTTTAACAGGGATATTTAGCTCTACGCCGGTTCCCTTTATTGATATAATGCCCTCAACTGCAGCGGCGTTTGATTCGCGAGAGACAGTGAGCACACATTTGTCATATTGTCCGGCAACTGTGGCACTGATTCCTTCTGGAGCTTCGACTGTAAGCTGGCAGCCATCGTAGTAGCTGCCGAGTGCAACCGTAGTTTCAGTGATGTCGCCTTCAATAACGATTTCTTCAGTATCAGTAGTGAGCCAGGGATATACTGCATTAAGACCGATTGCGAAACCGCCGGTAGGATCTACATAGTCATCACCATCCTTATAAATCATTCGTTTGAACGAGTAGTAAGTGCCGCGGTCAAGGTGTCCTGAGAGGTTGATTTCATTAAGTATGTAGCCAAAAGTCATGCCAAAAATATCAGAACGGGCGCTCTGCAAGGGCGCAAAGTACTCGACTTTTTCTGAATTAAAGCCTTCGAGCATGATTACGTAAGCAGGATGTTCGTCTGTCGACTTGATGACTACTGGTTCGTCGAAGTGGAACGGTAGGTAAAGGTTATCCTTGACGCCTTTTTCGCCGTTGTAGTAGACAATCTGATTGCCTTTGAGTGTGCTGCGCGCAATGACTGTAAATGTGTTAAAATCTGTGCTGCAGTCTTCGTCCGTGCCATAAATTGTTGCAGTGAGCTCTACGTCGTCAGCCATAAGTCCCCATCCATAAACGTCGATGCCGTTGACAACCAGTGATGCTTCGCTCGAAGGGAAGAAGACGTTAGCTATACCAAGGAGGTGAGAGAAGTTGCCCTCCATCGGTTGTTCGCCGTTGAGTGAGTAGTTGAGCCAATAGGTGTCGGTGTGGACGCTGTGTCCGAAGACGGGCACGCTGTATGCGCCCTGAGAGTCATCAGTAACGCTGACACGAGTAAGGCCTTGGTCATTGATTGCGAACGGGAAGAGACAAGGCTTGAATTCGCTGTCGTCTTCAAAAGTAGCCTGTGGCATGCCGCCGGCCTGGAAGAATCTGCATGCGGAAGTGAATGATGCCGAGGCAGCGCCAGGCGCCGATGCGTTAAGAGTCGGTGACTTGTGGAGATTTGATTTGATAGTTTGTTCGGATGCGTAATTAGGCACGTATGTCACGGTCAGTTCGTCTTGGTCGTCAGAGCTAATGGTTGCAGAAGTTAACGGGTCGCTGTATTCCCATGAGTATGTGGCGTCTTCGCCCGACATGTTTGTCCAAGTAAGAGGTGCATATACGGGATACAAAGCAATGTCTGTGGTCAATTGAGTCCATTCGCTAAGGCCCCAGTAGAGACTGTAGGTGGGTGCCATATAGCTGATGTCTTCGAGAGAGGGAAGGCCTATGCCTATAGCATCAATAAACACTGTGTCGCCGTCGCTGCCAACATAGCGGAAAGCTACCTTGACGTTTTTACCGGCATATTCATCCAGGCTGACAGTGTGTTTGACCAGTCCTTCGGGAGTTCCCATCATAAGCTCTTCAGCATCCCAATCGGTGTATTCCTCGGCATAATCTCGGATTACCTTCCAGTCGGCGCCTTCCTCTTGAATCAAGATTTGGAGAGTGTAGGCTATCTCTTTATCGCCGATATACTGATTGGTGTTCCAATCGATGTTATCGGTTTTGAAGAAGTAGAATGGCTGAAAGAATACCCAGTAGGACAATTGCATGCCTTCGCCAAGTTTTACCTCCGGCGAGATAAACCACTCGTCTTGTGCCTCATCAGAGTAGTTGATGCCATAATAGAAGTCTCCGTCGACAGGTGAGGGAAGGTATGGACTCGAGACCGTCGGACCCCATGAGTCAGAGAGGTCACTTTCGCCGCGGTGCTCCACTGTCCATCCGTCGGGTGTCCATGAATAGTCAAGGCCATCCCACTCACTGAAATTTTCGTAAAGGATGTAGCCGTCTTTAGTTGAAGCTTTAGCTGCAACTCTGCTGGCTGGCATTTGGAGTTTCGTAGCTGAGAAGTTGGGCGCAAGGCGTTTGCTGCCGTTTGCTGTTGAGATAATTTGGTCAGCAGGTAAGGCCTTGATATTGCGTGATGTTTTGCTGGCGATTGGCAGTGAATTTGCGGTCATCTTCTTCAGCGCCGCGTTGTCAATCTGGGCTGACGCTCCTATTGCGCCGGCTGCCATCAGACATAAGAGTAATAGTTTTTTCATTTAATGATGGATTTATGTAATAAATTGTATAGTTAATATTCTTAATGGAATATAAGTGGCTTAGAGTCTGCAAAATTAGTCAATATTATTTATAGAGGATGGATTCTCGGATGATTTTTTGTAATTTAGCGCTATAAATGTGATTTTAGAAATGGCAATATCGTTATTACAGCGTCAGGCGTTGGCATTACTGAAGAAGTTCTATGGCTACGATAGTTTCAGACCAGGTCAACTTGAAATAATCGAGGCTGTGGCTTCGGGGCGCGACGCCGTGGTGCTGATGCCTACGGGCGGCGGTAAGTCGATGTGCTATCAGATGCCGGCATTGTTGGCCGATGGTTGCGCGGTGGTTGTTTCGCCGTTGATAGCTTTGATGGATGACCAGGTTGCAGCGCTCCGTGCTAACGGTATTCCGGCGGCTGCGCTTCACTCTAATCTGACTGAAGCTGAGGGTAGGGCGATTCTTTCTAAGTTGGCCGAGGGTTGTATTAAGATGCTCTATGTGTCGCCTGAGCGCCTGATGCTCGACATCGAGCGCTGGCGAGGAGTGGTTGACATCAGCCTGTTTGCGATTGATGAGGCGCACTGTATATCGCAGTGGGGGCATGATTTTCGGCCGGTCTACACTGAGTTGTCGCGTATCAAAGAGCTGTTTCCAGATAAGCCTGTCATAGCTCTGACGGCGACGGCTGACCGACTGACGCGCGACGATATCGCCGGGCAGTTAAGATTGCGTAATCCGTTGAAATTTATCGGTTCGTTTGACCGTCCGAATATAAGCCTGCGCGTGATGCCTAATCCGGGAAAGGCCGGACGCGTAGCCGCTATCGAGCGGCTCATTGACCGATATCGTGATGATTCGGGCATTGTGTACTGTCTGTCGCGAAACGGGGCGGAGGCTATGACGGCTGAGCTGCGGAGCAGGGGCTACAGGGCGGTGTGCTATCATGCCGGCATGAGCTCGGGTGAACGTGCGCGTTCGCAACAGGCGTTTATCTCAGGCGATGCGTCGGTGGTGTGTGCGACCGTGGCCTTTGGCATGGGTATAGATAAAAGCAATATTCGCTGGGTGGTGCACAATAATCTGTCGCCGAACATCGAGGCATATTATCAGGAAGTGGGGCGAGCAGGTCGCGATGGTTTGCCGGCAGAGGCGCTGATGTTTTACTCTCTGTCTGACCTGCATACGCTCAGAGCGTTTGCCGACGAGTCAGGCCGTCAGCTTGTAAACCGCGAGAAACTCGACCGAATGTTAAGCTATGTTCAGTCACCGTTGTGTCGCCGGCGCACGCTGCTCAGCTACTTCAGTGAGATTTATGACCATGATTGCGGAAATTGCGACATCTGTAATAATCCGCCGAGGCGTTTCGACGGTACGATTGCAGCGCAAAAGGCTATCAGCGCAGTTATAAGGTGCGGTGAGCGCGTCGGGGCATATATGCTCGCCGATATTCTCGTTGGAGCTTCGCGAAACGACATCCGTGCAGCAGGTTACGATAAAATCAAGACATTTGGGGCCGGAAGAGACGTGCCACTCAAAAAATGGAATGATTATATCTCACAAATGATACAATATGGTATTTTTGAAATAGCCTACGACGAAGGTAATCATCTAAAAGTCACGCCTTACGGCAGAGCGGTGTTGGCCGGTAGAGCGACAATTAGTCTTGCAGATGTGGCGCCCGAACCGCGAAAAGCAAAGGCACATAAAGAAAAATCGTCCGCCACCCCGGAGGAAAACCTATTATCGCGTTTAAAACAACTGCGGCGAGACATTGCTAAAAAAGAAGGTTTTCCGCCATACCTTATATTTAGTGATGCTACGCTGGCCGACATGGCGGCGCGGCGCCCACGAACAATAGCACAATTTGCACAGGTTTTCGGGGTGGGGGAGAAAAAATGCGCCCGTTTTGGAGTACAGTTTATAGA
>CAMWQZ010000005.1 GCA_947176515.1 uncultured Bacteroidales bacterium
GGGGCTTCACCATAATCGTCAAATCCCCTCACCTCCCCCACCAACACTTCGACGTAAGATTTTAATAAAATCAATAATTAGGTGCACCTATCTTACGCATCTATCTTATTGGAGTAGGATGCTTGGAGGGATTTTAGGGCTTTTTTGAAGGGGGCAGTTGTGGGTGAATATAGTTTTATGCTCGCACCTTCATAAGTTTGGGGCTCAGTAACAATTTTGGGCTCAATCTCTATTATATCGTGATTAACGAGCTTTTCAATTATAAAGCGAGAGATTTCGCCCTCATTCGAATATCGTTCCTGCAGCTTCTTGGCTTCTGAATCAAAACCTGTCTTTCCCAAAACAATATGGCCCCAAATTATCTCCCCATTTGGATCAAAATCCATATCACACTCCTCAGGAAAATTTATAATAAATGAACCATCATCAAACCAAATCCAGACACTAAAAAGACATGGGACAGGGTTAGCGCGAAGTTCTTTTATTTTTTCTACGATATCTTTGGCCGGGAAATATAATATCATCTGATACAGATTATCTGCATCATAGATAAACTTAACAGGCAGTCGCACCTCACGGTCTGAACCCATGCGCAATTGCTCTGTAAACGTGCGGTAGGACGTGACTCCTTCATCATCATCGCAGATAACCTTATATGGTTGACGCGAATCAAGCTGGAATTCTTCATCAACTTTATTACGCTTAAAGAAATTGAATAGTCCCATAATTCACTCGGGTATGCGGAAGATGGAGAAATTGACGGAGCCGTAGGTGCGGTGTTCTTCGAAGTGAGGGAGATTGCTGAAATCGTGATGCTTGTTATGCTCCAAGATGAAAATTGTGCCAGGCTTTAGCATCTGTGACGAAAGCACTTTCTCTGGCACGGATGCAAACTCAGGCATGTCATAAGGAGGATCAGCAAAAATAACATCAAACTTCTTGACGCAGGTTTCGACAAACTTAAATACATCACCTTTAATCAGCGTAAGGTTACTGACATTGAGCTGCTGGGCGACTTTGCGGATAAAATTATACTGAGTGGCAGATTTCTCAACCGCTGTAACATCGGCACATTCGCGCGAGAGAAATTCGAAGGTTATCGCACCCGTTCCTGCGAAAAGGTCGAGAGCCGACAGTCCCTCGAAGTCGACATAGTTTTCAAGAACGTTAAATATATTCTCGCGAGCGAAGTCGGTCGTTGGACGAGCAGTGATGTTTGTAGGCACGTCGAAACGGCGACGCCCATATTTACCTCTAATAATTCTCATTTCTTAAGATTTAGCAATTCAAAAGCTACATTTGCGTCACCGACCGGCAAGAGCAATGGCATGACAGAGTTGATATACTGGCGAAGCACTTCTGTGGCAGAAGCACAGGATGGCTGATCACCACATACAATCATCTCATCTTCCAACTCGTCAAAACCACAGTCTTTGACACACGCCATAATATAATAGACAGCGTCGGTCGTAGTTTCACAATCGAAACTATTAGCCATCAGCAGACCTTCGGATGTCACAGCTACAATGTCGACGCGTGACGCCCCAGCAAAATGGGTATAAAGCTTTACACGATTGACAGGGGCACTAAGCGTCATAAAAAAAGACGCCAGCATTGCAAGGCGATGATGGATTGCCGCTCGCATAAATGTTCGGCCCACGAAACCGACAAGCGACTTATCAATAAGCGATACAAAAGCTGCAGAGCCACAAAGGTCGACCGTAATATCATCATCTGATGCATCGGGCCACATCATCTGCACTACATTGCTTACAGCCACAGAATCGGACGCAAGTTCGGACGGAACAATTATAAACCTGTCACTATCCGCCACAACATCTACCCTCGAATATTCAGCCAGCAGAGCCGGAGAAGTATAAACAGCCTCTTCGAGCGCTTTTGCCGGAGTCGAGCCAATTGATGGGTCGATAGTGACCACATCAGACCGCCACCCATCATTGTTGCCAATGAGGGTGGCGATGCCATTGTGACGAATTAATATGAGTAGCCTCTGCATTATTTAGCAGGGGTAATATCAAGCTGGGTAAAACGCACCTGGCCTCGTTTTGAGGCACCCTCGCTACCGAGTGTCGCATCGTGACCAATAGTGAATGTCACTGATGATGCATCTCCCACCCATGTAAACGATGTATCGCCCTCGGCCTGCGCCGGAGAAATAGTGCCGGTGCTTGGTTTGACTGTCGTATAACGATAACCGTTATCACTTGCCAAAACAAAAGTTATGCTCGTCATGCGCTGGCCTTTAACCTCCATGGTGTTATCAGCATACAGACGGATAGCAGATGTTCCTGAATGGAACATAGGAGCAGTTGCGCCCGAAGCTTTGTCAATGGTGATTGTATAGCCGTCGACATTAGAAGTGCCGGGGACATTACTGATTGAGGCAGCCATAATAGTCACTGCTTCACCAGATACCGGTGGGGTATCGGGACCCGGTCCAGGATCAGGGGTAACAGTGCCACCATCACCGCCACCATCGGCATAAACATTAAGGTTCTTAACTTCCCATGTGTCTGCGCCAGAGGTAGTGCTACCATATTTGAAGGCAATCTGCACTTTCTTACCTGCAAAGGCAGTAAGGCTTACATTGCCCGAATTAACGAATGTCCATGCTCCTGCTTCGGGCCACACGGGGATGGTAAGCTCAGTCCACTGAGTAGTGCCCTCAACTCGCGCACATACTCGGCAAAGCTGACGCAAGGTCGTCTGGAATTTCGCAGCATGATCAAATGTCAGCGATGGCTTGGTTGCATTAGTGAGGTCGATAACCGGTGATACGGCATAAGCTTCAGTTGCAACATTGCCATTAGACGTATAAGCACTTGCATTTAGATAGCCCTTATCGTTATACACCTTCCAACTCCACACGCTTTCGAGCGAACCGATATTTACATTATCGAAAGTCCAACCAGCAGGTAGAGTTGCTGAATTTTCAGAAAGAGAACTGAAGATAACCTCGTCAGAGGGTGTCGGGTCAGGAGTGACAGTGCTTCCCTGACCGTCGAGAGTGTATTCGACACCGTTCTTGACACCGGGACCACCGCAATATTTCATAATATCACCCTTGATAGAAAGCATCTTACCGAGGTTCTCGGGATGAGAAGCAAGATTAAGTGCGTCACGAACGCCAGCTGCAACAGAAGCTGCGACAAGCTGAACACCTACACACTTAGCCGGATTTGTTTCGTCAGGAGTCGAGGCTATTACGAGGTTAGTATTGGCAACATTGCCAGAAACACCGAAGACTGTGCCTGAAAGCGTGGTGGATGAGCCATCAGTCGGCATATATCCTACGATGTAGCCCTTAACCCAAACGCCACTCTCAGTAGCAACAGTTGTTGACGATGGATTCTTAGCTATAACCTGAAGGGGGTTATAGGGCGAAGCCTCAGAGCCATTGCCTTCAGCAATGCCCTCACCGCCTGTCTGCACACCTTCAATCTTGAACTGAGAAGCAGCTCCTGAATTTCCGGCAACTCCGTATGTGCCCATTACCTTGTCGAAATCACCGCGGATTGTGATGGCCTTACCGTAGTTAGAAGGATTGTCGCGGAGATTACCATATTGACGGAGAGGAGTGTTTGCAGGCAATTCGACAACAAGAGCGTTGGCGATATCTTTTGTCTCTTTGTCAGCGCCGATAACGAGAGTGTAAGGCATCTGAGCTTCAGCGCTCCAGACGATATCATCATTAGTCTTTACTTCGGTAACTCCGGGAGCAACCGAACCCACGATATATCCGCTAACCCAACCGCTTGAGGGAGTGCCATCGGCTTCGAGCTTCACAACTTCGGCAACACTGTAAGGATTAGTTTCTGTGCCAGGAGCAATGGTCGGATTACCGAAGTTCATGCATCCCTCATAATTATTAAGAATAAGCTGCCACATAGATGCACCTGCAAGATTCTGATAGAAACTGAGGATGCCGACTATATCACCGTCGCCAACAGGAAGCGTTTTATTCCAGAAGTTGGCATATCCGCTGGTGCGGACAATGATGCTGTTACCCTCAGAGTCGATAAGAGTCTTGTTAACATCATCGTTTGAGTTACTGTGATATGCTGAGAATGTAGCGACACCGCCGTCCTGGAAGTGAACGTTGTTAATTCTCACTAACTGGCTCTGCCATTTCTGCAGGCCTTCAGCCGAGGTGTCGAACTCGCTGAACGAGTTGACTGTGATGGTATCAATCTTCTCAACCTCAGGCACACCATTAAGTTCGATGTGTTGCTGGAAGAACTGTGGTGACATGAAGCCAACCTGCCATGTCGAGCCGTTTTCATAGTAAGACGGTGTGCCGAACTGCTGTAGACCGGCATACTTGCCAATATACATTCCGGTTGCGTCAATAACTATTTCCTGACCGAGACGGTAGTTGAGATATAAGTTGTATGAGTTTACCGAGAAGTTGATTGCGCCCGTCTCGTCCTGAATAGAGATAAACTTAAATACGTTGCTCTGTTCGTCAGACGAGATTACGCGTCCTTTAATAATATAATGTGACCCATCAGCCTTGGTGCGCACCGAGTCAGCATAATTACTTGTTTCCTGCCAGAACGCAGCTTTGAGTTCGGCAATGGTCGTGTTGGCCTGATTGACTGCCACTGGCACTTCGACAGCCGGAGCGTCAATGTCATCCTGGCAAGCTGTGAAACCTGCACCAAGCACCACTGCAGCCGCGAGACCAGAAATATATGATTTAACAGTTTTCATTGTTGCTTATTTCTTTAAAATTTCGGAGTTAGTCAACTGATTCGTAAAGCGTTGGGAACACACCGCGCACATCAGGATATGAACCGAATGAATTATACTGAGAATCAAACTGTATGCTCTTGTTCATCTCAACGTTAGTTATAGTCGCCTTGCCACCATCAAACTTAACAGTCCATACAGCGCCTTTATCCGGCTTTTTAGCGTCGAGGTTAAATGAATTATATGTACCAGTCATATAGACATAACGACCGTCAGAACCTTGAATGGTGTAGCCACCGTCAACTGCCGTAAACGTAAAACTGTTATCAGCATTGCCAGTCAGAACGCCGTCGGCGATATTAACATCAACCACTGAGATATATCCATAGGTCTTAGAGCCAAAAGAAACGCCCATCTTGCCATCAGCGACCAAAGCATAGGCTTTGCCGGAAGTAATGGCGTTGACAGCTTTGAATTTTGAACCTGTTGCAGGCGGATTGGGGGTAGTGCCGCTGCCTTCGCCGTCGAGCTTGTAAGCTGTCGGTGCCTTGATACCGGGTGCGCCACAATATTTCATAACGTCGCCCTGGATGGTCAGCAGCTTGCCGAGGTTTTCAGGATGGTCCATAAGATTGAGGGCGGCACGGACATCTGTTCCAGAAACGAGCTGAACGGCGATGCAATTGTTATAGTCGCTTTCGTCTTTTGATGGAGCAATGACGAGATTAGATGCAATTGCGTTTTCAGCGCCAAAGACAGTCATTGATATAGTTGTCGACGAGCCGCCAGTCGGTATAAAACCGACGATATAACCCTGAGCCCAGACGCCTGACGCAACCGCATCCTGAGTTGAAGTGGGATTAAGAGCGATAATCTGAGCTATGGTGTAAGGCTTAGCCTCTGTGCCGTCACCTTCAGTGGGAGCATCCGCCGCTACTGTAAATTTAGCAGTAACAACAGGGCTTGCCTGTAGGCCTGTCTTCATCGCTATTGCCTTTATAGTGGTTGTCTCCTCAATGACGATTGGAGTTGAGTAGAGAGTTGAAGTCGCAGTCGGGTCAGAGCCGTCGAGTGTGTAATGAATCTCCGCGTCCTCCGTTGCACAAGTTATGGTAACTTCAGTTCCCGGTTTTACAGAACCTGCAGCCGGTGAGAATACGGGAGGAATCACTCCGTTGAAATCTATGCAACCCTGTGCGTCGTTAAGAAGCACCTGCCAGTTTGTACCGAAATAGCTGAGAATACCGACAACCGAACCATTGCCAGCAGGGAGCAATTCGTCTTTAAAGTCAGCATAAGTGCTATTATAGACGTTCATGCGGTTGCCTTCGGCATCGACTATGTAACGGCTATTTGACGAAGTGCCGACAGCGAATGGCTCGCCGGCGTTTTCAAAACGCACATTGTCGAAACGCACAAGGCGGCTCTGCCATGTCTGCAGACCTTCATTAGTCGCCTTTGCCTCGTTGACGGTAGCGATTGTCGTGACGAAAGTGTCGACAAGGGCTGGCTTAGGCAGACCATTAGCTTCAGCGTGGGGTTTGAACGTTGCCTCAGGTGCGCGAGCCACACGACCGTTGGCGTCGACTCCCGAACCTACACACATCAAGCCGCTATAGCCTCCGATTGTAAGGCCGGTAAGATTGACATATATTTCCTGACCGTATTTATAGCTTTGGTAAATATCATAGAAGTCAAGCGACAGCGCGAGTGCTTCGCTTTCGCCCTGGATAAACAGATATTTGAAAATATTACCGCTGGCGTCCGACGAGCACACGCGTCCTTTGACGATGAGCGAATCGCCATCGGCGGTTAAACCAACGGTGCGAGGAGTCGACTCGACTGTGTTCCAGTAGGCTGCTTTAAACTCTTCGATTGTAGTGTTTGCTTCCCAGCTGGAGGTCGGCACGACCATCGGCGGACGCTCAAACTCGTTGTCGCAAGCACCGAGTGCCACGGCTGCGAGCGCTATAGAAGCTATATATAATGAAGTCTTTTTCATTGATTGATTGCTTTTAAATTGATGGTCAAACATTTTTAGAATCTAACTCCGATGTTGACAAAGGCGCGTACACCCTGGGCGTAGCTCATACGGTTAGGATATGCGCTGCGGTCAAAGTTCTTGGTGCTGAGACGTCCTTGCTGATAAGCATAGGTTACAACATCGCGGTTGTTAAGGATATTGTTGATGTTGACATTTATGTTAAGCGACACCTTTCGGTTGATGTAGATTAGCTTGCCAATCGAGAGATTGAGAGTAAAGGCGTTTTTAATCTTATCCTGGGCGGAGAGCTCTTTGATTTTCGCCAGAAGCTCCTCTTCGCTATTGCCAAACTCCTCCCAAAGATCGGGAAGCGCTTCGTGATATGCCGGGGCGAGGTTGACGTAAGCATCGCCCTGGAATGTACCGTTGACATTGAAGAACCAGTTGCCTGGAGCAGCCCAGTCGAGTCCGAGGTTGGCCTGAGTCTGCGGAACCGAACCAAGATAGTAGTTCTTGAGGTAAACGGTCTGCGTAGAGTCCGGGAAGAGACCGTTTTCGAAAGTACGGGTGCCCTGAGGATTATTCTTATATTGGAATCGTGCTATAGTTCCGGCAAATGTAGCCGTTAACGAAGGGGTAATCTTGTAGGCCATGCCAAGCTCTATTCCCTTGTAGACACGCTTAACTCCTGTCAGCACATGGCTGGTATAGGTCTGATAGGTTTCGTCGTAGAAGCCGTTGCGCTCGATAGCGTTGTCCATCTGGGTGTAGTAACCTGAGATTGAACCACGGAAACGACGATAATTCCATGTATAAGTAAGGTCGGCCGAGAAATCGCGTTCGTTTTCAGGTTTCGCGACTGTAGTGTTCTTAACACGTGGAGCGATGAAAACGTTGTCAAACAGCGGAGCACGAGTTCCGTAGTCGATGTGAGCCGTGAAATAATTGCGACCGTCGAGTTTGTATGTCGCACCAAGCTTGATAGAGGCATTATCAAATCGCTGCATAGCGCTTTTGCCCAGAGAGTTGTGAGGAGCGCGGCCGTTACGCATGTGACCGTCGCGCTGATACTGGGTGTAGCTCATCTTAACGCCGTAGTTGATATCCCAGTGAGCGAGGTTGATAACGTTCTGCAACCACGCATCAGCCTGAAGGGCATAAATCGAGTAATCATAACCAAACCTGTCACCCTTGCCTACGCGGCGGTTAGGATGGTCAAGGTCATTCTGAAGATTGTCAGGAGCGATGGTGTAGTCACGGTCGCTGAAGGGGTCGACGTCAAGCCAGAACTCACCGCCCATAAGGTCGCGGACAGTCTTATAGATTGAACCCTTGGTGTAATTGAACGATACACCGCCTTGAAGTGAGAGAACGTCGTTGAGGCGAGTATTGACATAAGAGCTGAAAAGCGCGTTAAACTGGTTGCTCACGCGATTCTCCATAATGTAGCTCGAGCCTTTCTTGTCGGCATCGGGAAGGTTCTCGTTCTGGATATTGTTGAGGTAGTTAATCTGATAGAGGTCGTCCCATTGAATCTGACGCAGCGAGCCGTCGCGCCAGCCTTGAGTGTAGAGCTCAAACTGCTCGGGGTCGTTCTTATAGTAGCTCGGGAGATAGCGATAGTAGGTCGGATTGGGATCGAGAGCTTTATAGTATTGTAAAGCCGTGCGGTTGTAGTTGACCCAACGGGCAGCGGCGGCAGTATTGACTACCGTATGGTCTTTCTTGTATAACCAGTTAAGCATGAAAGTAGGGTCAAAAGTCTCGGTGATTCGCGACGAACGTTTTTTGCCGTCCTGCCATCCCCATGCCGGGTTATAAAGGTTAGAACCGGCGAGGTCATAGGCCTCCTGATAGGTGGCGATGGCTGTAGCGCGCTGAGTCGGACCGCCAAACGCGGTAAACGTCAGTGAATTATAACGATTGAGCACCTTTTCAAGCGAGATAAAGAGGCCTCCCGAATTATAGAATGTTCCTTCGATTTCGCCTTCGGGGGCATAACGTCCGATTGCGCTAAGCGTCAAGGCCCAACCATGACGGTTGACGCCGGTTGAATAAGTAGCCATGGCGCGCATCATATAGCTTGAGTTAGTGTAGGCGAGCGAGCCGTTAAAGCCCGGGGCATAAGTGTCGGTGACGGTATTATAGTTAACCGAACCGCCAATCGAGCCGAAACCATAGGCCGATGCACCCATGCCGACTGTCGTTGTCTTGTTGCGGAACGCGCGCGACGTCATGCCCAAGAGAGTTGAGAAGTTAAAACGACCTCTGATAATGTCATTAAAAGCCATGCCATTGATATAAACCGTCTGATACTGGCTGTCATAGCCGCGATAACGGAAATACATCGGCGAGAAATTGTAAGAGGCGGTGCTATAATAGATATCATCGTTAGCACCATTAAGCGCAGCTACGCTCTGGCTTGACTCTTCCTCATTTTCAAATACAGCGTCGTCGATAATCAAATCGCTTGTCTCGCTGAAATAATCTTCTTCAGCAGCGGCAGGCGACATGCGGATTTTACCCAAATTTGATTTAGGCTTCATCTGCATCTGAGACATGCCCGGCGTGTTGAAAAAAAGAGTGCTGTTCTCAGGTACGTTAATAATAAATCGGCCATCGATATCAGTCGTGACAGTACCTGACACTCCGTCGGCAACAATCATCACGCCGACCAAGGGAGTGTTACGTTCATCAACGACCTGACCTGTGCACTTAATGTTGTCAGGCGCCGCATAGGCTGCAGTCGCCATAATCAACATAATCAGAAACAGTTTTAGTCTCATAAATTAGTTTGGCTATGGTTTGGTTTATTGATATTTAGATTCTACTCTCATTTTAAGCAGTCAAAGTTAACACATAATTCCCAAATAAAAGAAAAATCCACCAAAAAATCATCGAAAACTCACGGGACTTTCAGTAGAGATGAGAATTACGGCCATTATATAATATTTTCGCCCCACAGCAGAGCCATGGGGCGAAAATATTGAGACGCTAAAAGGCGTGATTAGAAGATTACCTTAGAAGCTTTATTGCCACTCACCTTTATTACGGGAGTGCCTTGGGGGATGTTGACTATTCTCTGACCATAAAGGTTGTAGTAGGTGACTTGGCCTTCATTTTCACCTACGGTTACTGACTCGATACCGCTTGTCTCTTTGTTTTCTTTTATCACAACGTTCTTGATAACGATATCGGCTCCGCCGTCGACAAAGAGTGTGAAATAATATGAGTCGTCATCGCTTTCAGGCTCAAACACGGTAGCATTGATTTTCAAAGTTAGATGCGACCACTCTGTAGATATTTTTCCGCTGTCGTAGTCAAAGTTTGACGAATAGTCGTTGGCATAAACCCACAGCTCGTCGCTGGTAATCTCGCAGCCTGTTGCTATTTTGGCGTCCAGCTCGATGACCACTGCCATAGGTTCATAAAGGTCTGGTGTCCACAGCAAGCCTTCAAGATACCACGGATACTCAGAGTCAGGGTCTTCATTGTATTCAAAAGGAATATACACGGCGCCACCGGCTTGCATGATGCCCTGACCACCAAAACCATAGTTTTCCTCGCCGATAAGTTCTTCGGGTATGTTATCCCAGTCATCGAGTTCGAGTGGAGCAGGCTCTGTTTCGCTACCTTCTTTCAGAAAGTCGAATGAGCAGGAGTAAAATACGTCCTCGCTTGCGGCTTCGGCAATTTTAATTGGAGCCTTATGGCTTAATGGTTTAGCGTGCATTGTGACACGCTCGGAAGCAAACGCATTGCCTCCCGACAGAATGGCTGTGGCAGCCAGTAAAGAAAGAGTAAATTTTGTCATAGTCATATGAGATATAAATTAGTTACAATACCGAGCTGCAGTTTCAAAACCCTCAGCATCAACGTCCGGCAAAAGTACAAACTTTTTTGAGACTTTTGAATATTTAGCTCGCTATATTGCGCGCAATCCACCAGATAATTGTCACAGCAACAATCGCCCATAAAGCAATCGGTGAAAACAATAACCGGCGCAGACGAGGTAGCTCAAGCCCTGAAATCTCGACAACGAGATAGCAGAGACCTACGGGGGCAATGAAAAACAGGAACGGGTTATAACTCCATGCCGCTGCAATGTCACCGTGAAGTGCAGAATAAATTGCCCTCTGCAGTCCACACCCCGGACATTCATAACCCGTAACAGCATGGAACACACAATGAGGAACCCATCGGCTTTCCATCGGATTGACTGACGAATAAAACACTACGGCAATAACCGTCGCCAAAATGGCGCCGATTATCGCCGTAAGCTGTCTTTTACGAGGATTTATCAACAATTTAAAGCAATGCAATCGCCAATGGTGCCGTAATCAAGCCGACTACTATAGAGATAATTACGCACCATTCGGCAGATTCAGACAAACGCTTTGCCCTGACGTAGTCACCTGAACGATAGGCATTGCCCGACATAACCGAAAAAATTATGCCTAACAAGCCTCCAATCGGGAAGCAGCACAGCAGCAAAAACACAGACCAGCCAATAAAAGTTGGCGGAGCAGCTGGCATATCGGCTTGAGTTGGAGTGACGTTAGAGGTCAATGATGGTTGAGGCGCAGTCGACGCCTGACTCACCACGGGCTGACTTGCAGCTTCATCAGCAGATTGTCCGGAAGCAAACAGCGATGCTGTCGCTGGAGCCTCGCTTGCCGGCAACCATTGAGGCAAACCCTCATACCACACAGGGGTGGATGGGGCAAGATGCATTTGCGAAATTTCGTCAAATGTGTAAGGACCCTGCTGGATGCCGTTGAGATAAACCCAGATTTTCATTTTATAGAATTATCAGAAAAATTTAGTTTCAGTGCCGAGAATATCGGAAAGCAGATTATTGGCAAGACGGCTTGCTCCGATACGGAAATATTCGTTAGTCAGCCATTCTTCTCCGAGCACTTCCTTGACGAGAGTGTAATATTTAACGGCCTCTTCGGTAGTCGACACTCCGCCCGATGCCTTGAAGCCAACCATACGGCCGGTTGCCTCGTAATACTCTTTGATTACCTGGCACATTACGTAAGCTGCTTCGAGCGACGCGCCTTCAAACTCCTTACCTGTTGAAGTCTTGAGGAAATCAGCACCTGAATAAAGTGCGAGGACTGAAGCGGCCTTGATATTGGCGGCCGTCTTGAGGGCACCAGTTTCGAGAATCACTTTGAGCCGGGCGTTGCGGCAAGCCTCTTTCAGTTCTGAAATCTCATCACACACCTCTTCGTAATCGCCATCAAGGAAATTGCCAACGTTGAGCACTATATCAATTTCATCAGCTCCGCCGTCTACAGCCAACGCTGTTTCAGCGACTTTCACTTCAATAAATGTTTGTGACGAGGGAAAACCACCGCTTACGCATGCCACCTCTACATCGCTAACCTCGAGCACTGTGCGCACAACCTGAGCAAAATTAGGATAGACACATATCGCAGCAACGTTTTTCAGCTCAGGGTGTTCCTCATCAAAAGCATTCACGCGCTCAGTAAAGGCTGCAACTGACTGGGGAGAGTCTGTTGCCTTAAGAGTTGTAAGGTCAATTGTATTAAAGAGGAATTTATAGACGTCGAGATTTTTATTTTCGTCAAAGTGGTCGCCTATGATTTTTTTCACGGCTTCAGCAACTTTTGTGTCATCGGTGATGACTTTGCTGTCGGCAATAGCCTTCGAATATTTGTCGCTCATAATAATATAATGTTATGATGTTATAAGTATTATTTTGGTTAATCGTTATTCGTTTTATGAAGTTTCTCATTAGCTGTGTGTCGAAGCGCATCTCGCTGGGTTTTCTTAAGCAGATTGGCTTCAAACGCGGCGGTCATGTCGATGTCACACTGATTTGCTATGGCAAGAGTGACCCATAGCAGGTCGGCAAGTTCATCGCCAAGATTTGCACTCTCTCCGTCTTTGAAAGACTGGTCACCGTAAATTCGCGACATCTGGCGCGCAACCTCGCCGGTCTCCTCCGCGAGAATAGCCATGTTGGTCAGCGGAGAGAAATATTTCACTCCGATAGTCGTAATCCAATGGTCGACCATCTTTTGAGCCTCCGCGAGCGTTATGCCTCGATTATCATTATCAGCTGTTATCATATTTGCAAAAGTACAAAATTATTTGGAATAAAAAATTCTATTCTCTAACGACGAACATTTTTTAGACTGCAGTCGTTGTAATAGTACATTCTGAAAACTGAATAATTTTATCACATACAAAAATATTAAAACTCCTTATCATGGCAGATCAAACAACTCCCAAAAGCATTAAAGGCACCAAAACAGAGAAATGTCTCGTTGACGCTTATATGAGTGAATCAAGCGCTTATACTCGCTACGTTTACTACTCTAAACAGGCTACAAAGGAAAATTATTTTGGCATTGCCAACATTTTTCAGGAAACAGCTGACAACGAACTCCATCACGGCAAAATATTCTTCAAATATCTTGAAGGTGGCGACGTTGACGTCACTATGAAGATTAGCGCCGGTACAATCGGCAATACTTCTTCAAACCTCGCACAGGCCGCTGAAAGCGAGCATGTAGAAGGTGTTGAGCAGTATGAAGCTGCAGCTAAGATTGCCGATTCAGAAGGCTTTACTGATATCGCAGAACACTTCCGCGCTATTGCAGAAATCGAAAAGCGCCACGAACGTCGCTTCGACCGCTTTAAAAAGCAGGTTGACGAAGGCACAGTTTGGAAACGCGAGAAACCTATCCGTTGGATGTGTCTTGTATGCGGCTATGTTTACGAAGGCACAGAGCCTCCAGTAAAATGCCCTGCTTGCGACCATCCTCGCGAACACTACATCGCTCTCGACTAATTAAATATCCATACCGTTTCATATGTTTATAAGCTCGGCCGTTTGGTCGAGCTTTTCCTTTATGTATCGAACA
>CAMWQZ010000006.1 GCA_947176515.1 uncultured Bacteroidales bacterium
CGCCATGATAGCACAGAGATTTGCGGTCTCGCGAGAGTGCTGGAGTAGGTTCTGGCCGTAGCTTGAGCGGTATTTCATTTTGCCTACCATGCGGATAAGGTCGGGGTGGAGACCATGGATGCCGAGGTCGATAGCTGTACGTTTGCCGGTTTCGATGATTTCTTCTTCAATCTGTTTGCGCACTTTTGCAACGACTTCTTCGATGCGAGCCGGGTGGATACGACCATCTGCTACGAGTTGATGGAGAGCGAGACGGGCGATTTCGCGACGAACGGGGTCGAAACCTGAAAGGACAATAGCTTCGGGGGTGTCGTCGACGATTATTTCGATGCCTGTTGCGGCTTCAAGGGCGCGAATGTTACGGCCTTCGCGACCGATGATACGGCCTTTGATTTCATCGGAGTCGATGTGGAAAACTGTTACGGAGTTTTCAATAGCGGTTTCTGTGGCAACACGCTGAATGCTCTGAACGACAATGCGCTTGGCTTCTTTGTTGGCGGTCATTTTAGCCTCGTCCATAATGTCGTTGATATAAGAGGCGGCAGCGGTCTTGGCTTCGTCTTTCAATGACTCGATGAGCTTCTCGCGAGCCTCGTCAGATGAAAGGCCGGAGATATGCTCTAATTGTTCCTGAGCGTTTCGATGGAGTTTGTCGAGCTCTGCCTGACGAGCTTCTGCGGCTGCAAATTGGGCTTCGAGCGTCTGGCGCGATGCTTCGATTTCGTTTTTAGCACGGGCGTTTTCGCTCTGCTGCTGATTGAGTTGCAGTTCGCGCTGTTTGATTTTAGCTTCGGCTGACTGCATTTTAGCCATGCGCTGATTAGCTTGCTTTTCAGCATCGGCAGTAATCTGGAGGGCTTCTTCGCGGCCTTCGAGCACTTTGTTACGCTTAAGGTCTTCGGCCTCACGTTCGGCATCAGCCAGAATGCCTTTAGCTCGGGTGTTAGCCATCGAGCGTTGAACGATAATGGTGGCCACTACAGCGATTGCTGCTGCAATCACTCCGATTGCCACGCATATCAATATGTAAATTAAATCCATGATATTTAGTTATATAATTTATTATGTTAATATTATATCCAAAAAAATCGCACATCGCCTATTGACAGGCGGTAAGACCTAATCAATAAGCGTAGTGCGGCAATATCTTTAAGGCTCACTCTTGAGCCAATGACCAGGGAGCGGAGCGCCCCATTTACTCAACCTTTAGCAGCAGTTCGTCGAGCTGCTTTTCGAAATCGTCAATCATTCGGCCTTGCGCTTCAATCTGGCCGCTTTTGCGGTAGTAGAGCTCTGCGGCTGCGAGCGCTGTCAGTGCAAGCACATAGTGGGACGACTTATTTTTATGTGCCATCCGTAGGTCAGCCCAAGTGTTATTGATGAGTTCGGCCGCTTTGCGGTACACTCTTTCTTCGGCTCTGTCAATCTTCAATGATATCGACTCTACGTCGGCTATTTTGATTTCTATTTTAAGTTTATCATTCATCTACATCTTCATTCTTTCAGGTCGAGGATGCAGCGGTCAATATCCCGCACTAATCCGGAAATCAATGACCTTGCGTGCTCTATCTCACTGCGGTCGGGGCATAGAGCCGAGACAACACGAAGATATTCATTGTCAACGCGTAACTGCTCAACTTCTTTATCGCGCTCAGAGAGCTGTTGCTGCAAATCAGCGATTTGAGCCAATGCTTCGTCGCGCTGCTGAGTCAAAAGGCGGCATCGTTCGACAATCAAATCAGCCTTGGCGGCTACCCGTTCAAGCTGTTGTTTGAGATCTACGGCCATTTTCAGTCCAAATTTTCACAAAAGTAATGATAATTTTTTAAAATGCAATCTAATGAGAACGTTTTTTTCAAAATCCCGTCACAAAAGCGTTTTAAAATTTATAATTAATTTGAGCTTGGCTACCCTCACGGACGATATAGAAACCCTTAGCCGGCTGACTCATGGGCATGCCTTGAAGGTTGTAGTACTCCTTATCGCCGGTTGGAGAAAGGTCGTCGACAATAATTTCTGAGACAGAGGCAGGGTCGTCGGCAAGGTAAGGAGGCTTAACTTCGATGCTGACATCTTCGCCGTTTCCTATCACGGGGCCACCTCCATTTAGAATCAGGCGGACACCGCATTTTATATCGCCGTAATTAACTACGGCAATGGTGGTGTTTTTGGCGTCGCTGGCAGTGAAGGTTGTACCGTTGTTAATGGTTCCACATTCCGGCGATACAGTAAGCGAGAAATCTTTGATATCAGTGTTGACGAGAACGCCATATTGATTATAGCCGTAGACTTTGGGGGTAAATGATTCGCCCTTACTGAGCCGGATGTTTTTCTGAAGCACTTCGATAGCGGCTACTTCGTGGTCTTCGGGAGTGTCGTTTGCAGCGAAGAAACCATTGGCGACAGGACGGAGGTAGCTTGCGAGGCCGTAGGGAATGTTGCAGATGCCAAGGCCGATATTATACAGCTGCGAAGAACCGCCGCCATCCATTGCGGTAGCTGTGTGGCAGCCGAGGTAAATCATGAATTTTGCAAGAGTTTCAAAGTTCATGCCCGAAGAAGTAGCTCCGTATGAAGCCTTGTCGCCGCTTGTGTGGTCGTTAGATTTGTATGAGTCAGCGACGACTAAGAACATGCGAGTCTTGTCCTCATTATATCCGATAGCTGTGCGAGCGGTGGAGGTAATCTGGATTGCGGTTGATTTGTTGAGTTTGTCGCATTCTGATGAAGAAATCGCTGCACCGTTGTTGACGATGACAGGACAACCTCCGACGATGGTGGTGACGTCTGTGACTTTCTTGCGGTCGATGGTGAATTTTACGGGTTGCATTTCGATGCGGTCGCCAATTTTTAATTGTCCAACCTGTGAAAACATCATGCCGACTCCAGAGAGGACATAACCGTCGGCCGGAATGGTCATATTTCCATCGGCGGTGTTGCCGTTACACTCGCCAACCGGCTCAGATGTCACTTCAAATACAGCATCACATTCGATTATAGAGCCAGATACGAGTTTCAGGGTGCACTCTTTTCCCCATTCGTTAGTTTTGGTCGATGCGCCATATTCTGGGGTATATAATACAAGGTAGCCTTCGTTACGCTGAGTGTTGATATGAATACTGTTGCTTCTGCCATTAGGGAATTTCAACGATAGCGTGAATTTGACGTTATCGCTAATCAGAATGTCTTTTGCCCCTTGGACAGTAACATAAGATTCAAACATTTTCCAGCCTGTATCGCCAATGCCGCAATTATAGAGACAGTCGTCGATATATGTGATGCCATTGGTGCGCTTATGCTCACCGTTGAGATTAGCATGGTCGCCGTTGACACCAGCGATATACTGCAAGCCGCCTTGCTGATTTTTGCGGTTGCCCATATTCAGCAGATTCTCTGACGCACACTCCTCGTCGCGCGCTTGCACACCGGTGAGCACGAGGTTGGGATTGTTTATATCAACCGAAGTATAAAATACATTGGTCTTGACTGATGCGTTTGATTTGTCGGCACCAGTGATGCGGATGCCGGTAGTCTGCATGCCCGGACCGACGGTCACATGGATAAGTGTATCGGCATAGAAACTTTCATCACCGATTTTAATTGTATTTTCAGCACGGCCGCAGAGAGCTATCGCCCCCATTGCAGCTAATAGTATCATTTTCTTCATAATCCGCAAAGATAAGCAATAAACGAGAAATTTTTGTTTATCTTTGCGGTTAAAATATTGGACTATGGCAAAAATATTGTTGAGTTTCGACACAGAGGAGTTTGATGTACCTCGTGAGCACGGGGTAGACATCTCGCTTGAAGAGTCTATGAAAATCTCGGTTGCCGGAACCACTCGCATACTTGACACGCTTCGCGACCGTGGTGTGAAAGCTACTTTTTTCTGCACTTCAAACTTCGTGGAGAATGCTCCCGAGATTATGCAACGTATTATCAACGAAGGGCACGAACTTGCAGCTCATGGCTGTGACCACTGGCGTCCGCAACCGAGCGATGTTGCGAAATCGAAAGAAATCATCGAGCGTCTGAGTGGACAAACAGTCAGAGGTTATCGACAGCCTCGAATGTTTCCCGTGTCAGACGAGGAGATTGCCCGTTGTGGATATGTCTATAATTCTTCGCTAAATCCGGCATTTATACCGGGGCGATACATGCACCTGACAGACCCTCGAACATGCTTTATGAAAGACGGAGTATTACAGATTCCGGTTTCGGTTACTCCCTGGGTGCGATTCCCTTTGTTCTGGCTCAGTTATCATCATCTGCCGGCAGCTATCTATAGGCGGATGGCGCGCAGGGTGGCTAATCATGACGGATATTTTGCTACATATTTCCATCCATGGGAATTTTTTGATTTAGCATCGCGACCAGACTTGAAGATGCCTTATCTGATAAAGCATAATTCGGGCGATGGCATGGTTAAGCGTCTCGGCGAGTTGATTGACTATTTTAAGAAGTCGGGAGACGAGTTTATAACCTATTATGACTTTGCTAAAACCAAGATTGCGCGATGATAAGATTAGCTATAGTTTGCCCGTGCTATAACGAAGAAGCCGTCATCGATAGCTCTGCAGAAAAGTTACGTGAACTAATCAGCAAGCTGTCAGATGATGGGAAGATTACAAATGATAGTTTTGTACTTTTTGTCAACGATGGTAGCCGTGACCGCACCTGGGAGCTCATAAAAGCTCTTCACACTGCAGACCCAGTGCATTTCAAAGGGGTTGACCTTGCCCATAATGCAGGACATCAGAAAGCGATACTTGCCGGCATGCTTACAGCAGTTGAGACGGCCGAAGCTGTTGTAACTATTGATGTTGACCTACAGGATGATATCGAAGCGATTGGTAAGATGGTTGATGCTTATGAGCAGGGCTATGACGTTGTCTATGGAGTTAAAGTTTCGCGTAAGGCTGATCCGGCTATGAAGCGACTGACGGCTGTTGCGTTTTATAAACTGCAACGTAAGTTAGGGGTGGAGACGGTCTATAACCACGCCGATTTCAGGTTTATGAGCCGAAGGGTGGTTGAAGAACTTGCCAGGTATGAAGAGCGTAACCTATTTCTGCGTGGCATAATACCGCTTATAGGATTCCGCTCGACGACTGTTGACGATGTGATAAGCGAGCGTCAGGCTGGAGAGTCGAAATACACGATGTCAAAAATGCTGACATTAGCGTTGAACGGTATAACTTCGTTTTCGGTAAAACCGATATATAGTATTTTGTCAACGGGTCTTGTGTTTGTGTTTGTGGCTATCGGCATAGGGATTTACGTGATGTGGTCATTGTTTACCGGCACTGCAGAACATGGATGGGCTTCGCTGATGTTGTCGATTTGGTTTGTCGGCGGTATGATACTTCTGGCAATAGGTATGGTGGGGTTGTATGTAGGACGTATTTTTATTGAAGTCAAACGTCGCCCTATGTATCACATCAGTGAAAAGTTGATATAATAAAGACATCAAGAAATGATATGCAAAAGCGCGAGGTTCATCGGAGCCTCGCGCTTTTTTAGCTTTATGTGTAAAAGAGGGTTATTTCTTTACGACGGTTGCTGTCCAGGGGAGGGTTGAGAGGTTGAGGGTGATGTCGTATGTTCCAGACTCGTTGCACTTGAAGTTAGGACCGTTGAAGGGGTCGAGCTTGTCAAATGTGCCGCCAAGAGATACGGTCCACTGGCCGTTGGCACGGAATTTCCATTCGTCGCCTTCGTTGAGAGTCTGTGTAACCGTATAGGTAAAGTCATTGACTTTGGTCATCTCAACTGATTCGCCCCAACCATTGAAACCACCAATGATGCCCCAAGAGTTGAGCTTGACAAGCTGGAGAGCTTTAGAAACATAGTTGAGTGAGATATAGTAGAGTCCCGGTTCGGCAACATTGATGTCCTTACTTCCGATGGCATCTCCTTTGCCGATAAGCTCACCGCCGTCAGTTGTTTCGAATGTAAGACCGCTATCAGAGCCAAAGTCGCCGTTCCAGCTATAAGTTGGGGAGAATTTGAATGCACTGCCGAGAACTGCTATACCTGCATAATTTACATAGTTATTTGTCCACATTGTGGGTTCATCCTTGCTGGCGAAGCTCCAGTTAAGACCATTGACATTGTCACCTGCAAGCCAGAAGAAATCGATTGCCTGTTTATAAGAGAATGTCATGACATCGTCAGCACCAGTTGCAGCAGCCACACGGTCAAGATTGATTTCCATCATGATGCGGCCTGACATGTCAATATATCCGGCAAGCTGGTCGGCGGTATCGTTGAGGTGACCGCTACGGCTCTCTGAATCATCTTCGTTGACACCGATTACAAGACCGTTTTCGAGGTCAAATGTGTCGTAGGTAGACTCAGGAAGAATTTTCCAGAATAGGCCGTCGGCATATTCAGAAGGCACTTCCCACACAAGTGTGAAATTGGGATCGTCATATGCGCTCTTATCGCTATGAGAGAAAGCAACTGAGTTTGCTTTTGCCCAAGTTTCTGCATCATCTGAGTAGATGAGATAATACATAGGTTCGATAACAGCAGCCGGAGAGAAGGGCAAAACATTAATTTGCTCTGCTCCTATAAATGAATCAGCGTTTCCGAGACGGATGACTTCCTTGCCGTTTACAGCTTGCATACCGAAACGCACCCAAAGGGTCTGTTGAGCAGGGTCCTTGGTGATATTGTCATAGATGTAAGCCTGCACATCTTCGGGATTGAGAAGAATGGTGGTACCGTTGACAATGGTGCTGAGTTCATATGGGTTTGCAAAGCTCTCATCGGTGCTTATCTGGGCAACAGCCCCAAAATCATAGCCTGCAGGCCATTCTTCGCCTGCTGAAATAGTGGCAACCGGGAAGTTTTGTCCGTCGTTATTGTATGTCTCAAGGCTGATGGTTTCAAGTCCGGCAACAGGGGCTACTGAAACAATTGACGGATCAACAGCCGGTATTTCAGGGTTCACCACCGGGATGCCGAGAGTATCGTCATCTTCGCAGGCAGCGAAGCCGAGGGCAAGAGCCGCAATAGGGAGAAATATGTATTTCTTCATTTTTATAAATTATTGAGAGTAGGGACGCAATCGGCGTGTCAGGCGGACGCACCAGGGTGCGTCCCTACAAAATTATTAATCTACGAAGGTGAATTTTACTTTGTTGGTGTTTGAGTCAACTTCGACGCTGACGTTCTTATCCAAGGCGTCTTTCAGCATGAAGCAACCCTCCCCAGATTTAGTGTCGTATTCAACACCGGAATTAACCTCAAAGTCTGCATCGGTTGTAGAAGCCCATTGTGCAGCTCCCCAACCAGAGAGTTGTTTATAGAAACGACAATATAGGTTCTGCTGAGGGTTGGCACCATCCATGCCTAAGTCATCAATGGCGAAGGTTGCTTTGTAGACACCAGTACCGTCAGAGCAAGTCAGTCGCCAGTTGTCGTAGACAGTCTGATTATCGGCTGATGGTTCAGCCCATCCAGCTTGGTTGCCTACCATATAGATATATGTTGTTGGGTGAACTTCAACGGCGCCAGCCTCGAACTTAACAGTCATGGCATTCATGTCGACAGTCACGGTCATTTCACCGCCTTCGAAGTCGGGGAATGAGAATGAGCCTTTACCCTTAACGAGACCTGTTTCAAGCGAACCGTCAACGAGAGCGACGTCAATAGGATTGTCATCGACCTGAGAGCCATAAGAGTCAGCGTCCCAACCGGTCAGGGCTGTATAGAAGCGGAATATCGGCTGAGCTGGCATAGTAAATACTGCGCTATAAACGTTAGAGCCAATGGCTGCTTCGTTTTCAAACAGGCGCCAATCTTTATAATGCTCTGCGTTGGCTTCGTCGGGACCTACCCAGCCTTCTGGATTACCGACGAGATAAATATAGCCGGGCATCTTGATGGCGAAGTAAATTTCAACGTTTGGAAGTTTTACAACGTTTGAAGTAATCTTACTATATTCAACCTGAGCAGTCTGAGCTGTAGCGCGAACGTAGAGAGGCATCACGCGGTTGTCAGCATAAGGAGCCCATGTCTCTTCGTCAGAAACACCGAGCATTTCGAGAATCGCGAGGTCAGCACTGGCTGCCGAGAAAGTTAAGGTTGCGCTCAGTGGGTCAACAAGGCTCATCGAGCGGAAATCGGCAAAATCTTCGGTAAGTGAGATATCGAGGCTGTAGGTGGTCTCGACACCTAAACCATAGTCGGGCTGCGAGCATGTAAACGTTATCTGTCCGTCATCAGTAAGTTGATAAAGTTGCTCGGCAAAAGGAGGTGTATTTAGTTTGAATTCTGTGGGCTTCAGCAGTACAGGGCTGTCATCTTGGCTACAAGCCGAGAGAGCCGCAACAGCTGCGATAGTCGCAAAGAATGATGCTATTTTTTTCATTGATTTCAAATCTTAAATAGTTAGATTATTTAGATTAATAGCCGGGGTTCTGACGATAGCCCGAGAATGAAATGACTTTAGTCGGAATCGGGAAAAGATCCTGATAAGACGGTGTTGCAGCTCCTTGCTGTACGCCACCTTTCCAGTTCCAGATATATGACGAACCGGCGTATTTGCCATGGCGCACAAGTGATGTGCGGCGGTCGTTTTCAGCATAAAGCTCGCGGTTACGTTCGGTGAGGATATTGTCTGCTGTCATATCGGCAGAAGTCCATTCGTCCAACCCGGCACGGGTACGGATGTTATTGACATAGATAAGTGCATCAGAAGCGCTACCAGCGCCACCGAGTATGTTAGCTTCCGCTGCAGAGAGATAGATTTCGGCGAGGCGGATTACCGTCCAGTCAGCGTCGGCAAATGCACGCTGGGTGCCGTCGGGTGAGTTAGCGTGGTCAATTGTACCGTCAACGTTGTAAGCAAAGTTGGTGTATTTGATTGGGGCATAGCCCTGACCGTAACCTGAGTTGCCGGCAATCACGAGGTTGTCGATTTTAAAACCGTCTTTCTTAGTTTTCCACAATGAGGCGCGAACGTCTTTGTCGAAGTCCCAGATTTCAGAGAATTGCTGACGGGCAACCATACATGTCCACTGAGCAGCAAGGTTACAATCATCAACTGATGAAATGCCGTCATATGAGCCGCAAATTGCTGCGATGTAGAAGGTTGTTCCGCCGTAAGACTCAAGCTGCATGCCGTCCTGAGGCACCGTCATGATAATCTCGTTAGCACGGCTACCTTTAGAAGCGTATTCGTGGTTGTTGGCACCGAAGAGTGCGAGATAGCTTTCAGCAAGGCCGGTGTTGTTGAAACCTTCGCCCTGATGGTTAGCAATAATCTTCTGGGCAAGCGTCCAGCACTTCTGATAAGAGTCGTTGTTTTTGTCAACACCCCAAGTTTTTGCGTTGAGGTAGAATTTAACGAGAAGCGCATCTGCCACCTCTTTTCCTACATAGCCATATGGAGGCTCAACATATGCGTCGCCCCATTCGGCTGACACTTCCTGCAAGCAAGCTACAGCCTTGTCGTATGCCTCTTGACGAGTCATCTGTGGAGGAGTAGAGCCAATGCCGGCAGTTTCGTCAATGTAACCGCAGTCACCGAAGAGGTCGATGGCATAGAAGTAGCAAAGAGAGCGGACTGTCTTAGCCTGACGGATATAATCAGCAGCGCGAGACTGAAGGTTTTCAGGTAGATTAAATGCGCCGCTCTGAACGGTGCGGATAAACTGATTGCAGATTGCGATTTCTGCGTAGATGCGTGAGTAGCATTGATACATCACTTGGTTGTCAGGCGCAAAGTTCTGGGTTACGAGTTCATAGAAACCAGCGTCGTTGAACTGAAGCCAAGAGAAGTTATCGGTGGTCAGCTCTTCGTGAGTGAAGATTGTGCGAGTGAACGTGCCTTCGCCTGCGCCACCTGTTCCGGCGCCAAGGATTGAACTTCCTGAGCCGCCGTTACCGGCTGTGGCAAGTCCCTGATAGATTTCTGCCATGCAACGGTCAAGATAGCCTTCGGGGTCGTTTGCAAATTCAGCAGATGTTAGCTGATTGGGGTTTTGGATGGGCACATCGAGGTCACCGGTACAAGCATTAAAGCTCATAGCACCGGCAGCGAGGGTGAGTCCGAGAAATATATTGTTGATTGCTTTCATAATAGTTGTGATTTTGCTTTAAAACCGGTGATTAGAAAGTGGCTACAACGCCGAGTGAAACAGTGACGGGGCGCGGATATGCGTTGTTGTCAACACCGCTGAACACTTCGGGGTCGAGACCGCGATACTTGGTGATTACGAAAGGATTCTGCACGGCACCGAAAAGACGGAGACGGAGAGAGTCGTGAAGAAGATTTTCCCAAGTGTAACCGACAGTTATGTTGTCGCAGCGTACGAAGCTTGCGTTCTCAACAAAGTAGTCCGAACGAACGAGGTTGGTTGAGCCTGTAGCACTCTTGAAGTAGAAATCAGAATCAAGGACGTTAAGCAGGATGTTGCCCTGGCTTTCCATGCCTGAAACGTTGAGCATGCGAGCGCGCATAGCATTGTAGACATAGTTGCCAATTGATGCGCGGAGTGTAAAGCCGAAGTCCCAGTTCTTGTAGTTGAATGAGGTGTTGAATGCCATTGTGACTTTCGGGTCACGAGAATGTTTAATAATGAGGTCTTCATTACCGATTTTGCCATCACCGTTCTGATCTACGTAGACGCCTTCGAGCGGATTGCCGTCAGGACCATAAACCTGCTCGAGAACGTAGAATGAGTTGGCAGGGTAACCGACTTTGTGAACCTGGATAGGACCGGCTGATGAAGAGGCCGGGTTGCCTTCAGCGTCAAGGGTGAATGTCTTATCTTCGTCGGCAGAGCCCGTAAGCGCGGTGATTTTGTTTTTGTTCCAGCCGATGTTATAGCCGAGTGTCCAAGTGAAGTCTTTAGTTACGATTGGACGTGCGGTGATATTGAATTCGACACCGATATTGCGGAGTGTACCGATGTTACGGGTCATCGAGTTGGTTGTTGTCATACCTGCAGGCACGGGAACCGTTGCAAGCAGGTCTTTTGTATCACGGAGATACCAGTCAGCAGCAAGGCTGATGCGATTGTTGAGCCATGCCATGTCGACACCAACGTTCCAAGTTGTGGTTTCTTCCCATTTGAGGTTTTCGTCGTAGGCGTTGGGGTAAAGAGGATTAATCCAGGGAGCTGCGATTCCGCCTGAATAGCTTGGATAGTAGACAGAGGGCACTGAAATAGAGTAAGCCGGAGTATAGTTGTTGTAACCTGCAACAGCCTGCTGGCCGGTCACACCCCAGCCGAGACGGAGTTTAAATTCGTCCCAAACAGAGTTGTAGTTTTCGAAGAAAGGCATGTTGTTAATCTTCCATCCGAGAGCAACTGCTGGGAAGAGACCCCAACGGGTGTCGGGCGAGAAGCGAGAGGTTGCGTCGTCACGGAGTGTGAATGTCAACAGGTAGGTGTTGTCAAACGTATAGTTGAAACGACCGTAGAACGAGAGAAGCATCAGCTTGTTGCCGTCGCGGTAGATTTTTGTGCGAGCTTCCTCAGTGTCACCATATGCATAGCCGATATTAGCAGCTGAAGCCGGATCTTCGTTAACCACCCATGAGTTGTTGGCTGCATCGTAAGTCTTGCTATAACCGATAGAAGTTATGCGGTCATAATTATGTTTAAGATAGTCGAAACGCTGCCATGTGTAACCAGCCATAACGTCGAAGTTAGATTTGATTGATTCAACTTCTTTTTTGTAGTTGGCGTAGAACTCAAGCATTGTATTGCGGTTGAGCTGGGTATTGAAAGAGTAAGATGCTGCACCGTTACGATAATTGCCATTCCAAGCTTGGGGTGTGTTGGCGTACACGTCAGTATGAGACTCGCCCTTTATCACGTCATAACCGAGATTGAGGTTAAGGTGAAGGTCAGGGAGGAAGTGGAGGGCATAGTCAATCTGGAGATTACCAGTAGAAGCCCATGCCTTTTCGGTTGCTTTACGGCCCATAAGCTGAGCTACGGGGTTAAGCGAGCCGTTTGTCTCGAGGTTGCCGTCCTGGTTGATTAGCGAGGTGTAACCGCCGTAGATGGGAGCACCGAGGTTGCCTGTTGTGTTGTAAGCAGTGTAAACCGGAAGAGTCGGGTTGAAAGTCAGAGCTGAGTAGATGGCACCCATTTCAGGGTTACGCTGGTTGATAAACGTGCCCTTGGCATTGGCACTTACAGAGAGAAGACCGTCAAAGAATTTCGGTGTGAGATTGAAGCCAACGGTTGTGCGGTCAACATTTGAGGTCTTGATGATACCGTTGTTGCCTGAGTATGATGCATTGACGCGGTAGGGGAGGAAGCCGACTTTACCGCCCACGCCCACATTGTATTCTTGAGAGAATGAAGTGCGGTAGATTTCTTTCTGCCAGTCGGTGTTAGCTGTGCCGAGTAGGCCAAGTGCGTGGTCGTTATTGGCATATTCCTCAATTTTTTCGGTGAATTGTGAACCGTCGAGGACGTCCCATTTACGTGCCGGAGTGGCAACGTGGAAGTTTGCTGAAAATGTTACCTGAGGACGACCAGCCTGACCTTTCTTAGTGGTGATGATGATGACGCCGTTAGATGCACGCGAACCATAGATTGCAGTAGCAGAAGCGTCCTTGAGGATGGTCATTGACTCGATATTTTCAGGTGAAATCATGGTGAGGGGGCTCATTGCGCCATAACTACCGTTCATCGGCACACCGTCGATTACGACGAGAGGGTCGTTAGAGGCGTTAAGTGAGGCACCACCGCGGATACGGATTGATGCGCCACCAGAAGGGTTACCGCCATCAGTTGTAACGACTACGCCGGGACTTGCGCCTACGAGGAGGTCGTTGGCTGAGGTGGCGAGGCCGGCTTCGATTTCATCGGGCTTAATGACGGCGACAGAACCGGTAGCATCTGATTTTTTAACTGTACCGTAACCAACGACTACGACTTCGTCGAGAAGCTCAGAGTTGGTTGCGAGAGTTACGTCGATGTGGTTGCGACCGTTGACAGGAACTTCCTGCGTGAGGTAGCCGACGTAAGAGAAAACGAGGACTGCGTTGGGAGCGACTTCGATGCGATAGTTGCCGTCGATGTCGGTCATTACGCCGTAGCCTTGTTGGCCCTGAACTGAGACTGAGACTCCGATGGCGCCTTCGCCTTCAGGCTCATAGACAGTGCCGGTGACTGTGATTTTTTGCGCGAGAGCAGGGAAGGCAAGACACACGACAGCGATGAGTGTGAGCCATGCTTTCCGATTCATTTGAAAACAAATGTTCTTCATGC
>CAMWQZ010000007.1 GCA_947176515.1 uncultured Bacteroidales bacterium
CCTTATTAAGCGGCTTATTGTCAAAGATGACGCTGCCGAGGTGACTATTTCACAACTCTTTGTCATCATGGGTGGTGGTCTTTGCGGAGCACTCGCTTACACATGGAGCGACACCTTCTGGTTTTCAGCTGTCGAAGGTGAGGTCTACGCCTTCTCGTCATTCTGCACCGCGCTGGTTTTCTGGCTCATACTCAAATGGGAGGCTCGCGCCGACCAGCCTCATAGCGACCGCTATCTGGTGCTGATTGCCTACGTTATCGGCGTTTCTATCGCAGTCCACCTTCTTAACCTCCTCTGCATCCCGGCAATCGGACTCGTTTATTACTACCGTAAGTTTAAAAATGTCAACGCCGTTGGCTCGCTTATTGCGCTGGGCGTGTCGTGTGTGATTGTTGGTCTCATCCTCTACGGTCTCGTGCCTGGTTTTATCAACGTTGCCCAGTGGTTCGAGCTTTTCTTCGTCAACACTCTCGGCTGTGGTTACAACGTCGGTGTTACCGTTTACGCTGCTGTTGCGCTGCTTGTTTTCATCCTCGCCGCGCGCAGCCTCTATCTCCAGCGCTCTGCGTCGTCAATCAAATGGCTCTTCTTAGCCTCAATCATTATCTCAGGCATGCCATTTATCGGTGACTCTTGGGTGATACCAACCGTATTTATCCTTGGTTTAGCAATCTACTTGTTTGGATTCTGCTCAAAGGTGCCTGTGCGCATATTCAACGTCATCATTCTCAGCATCTTCGTTATCTTCATCGGCTATTCATCTTATGCTCTGCTGCTTATCCGCGCAAGTGCAAATCCTCCGATGAACCAGAACGCACCTGACAACGTCTTTGCCCTCGCGTCTTACCTCAATCGTGAGCAGTATGGCGAGCGTCCTCTTTTCTACGGTGCGGTATTCACCGAGGAACTCGCGTTCCAGGAGTATAATGGCTCATACTTCGTCGAAGTCGACGAGCAAGGATTCCCCAAGACACGTGTAATCGACGGCTATCTGCGCGATGGCGAAGGCCGTGCCTACAACGAGCCGACTAAGACCTACACCAAGGTTGTCAAGACTCGCGAAGGACAGCCTGACCAGTATGTAGAAGAAGTTGAGCGTCCTCACTACAAAACAATGCCCGATTTGTCGATGCTCTTCACCCGTATTTATAGCTCTGACTCGCGAACAGGCCACCCCGAAGCCTACAAGAGCTGGGCTGACTATGTCACCCCCGATATCTACGACCTCCCGATAGAGCTTCGCCGTAAGTGGGCTGAACAAAAATTCGCACCTCTTGCTGAGATTGCGCCATATCTAACTCACCAGCAGGTTATCACTACCGCAGTTGCTCCCGACGGCACCCCCGTCAACCACACTTCAGCGTGGAAACCCGGTTTCGATGTCAACTTGCGCTACTTCCTAAACTATCAGCTCAACCACATGTACTGGCGCTATTTCATGTGGAACTTTGCCGGACGTCAGAACGACATCCAGGGCAACGGTGAGCCTCATCTTGGAAACTGGATTTCAGGCATACCTTTCATCGACAATGCCCGTCTCGGCGACCAGTCATTGTTGCCCGACGAGTTTGGGAAGGGCAATAAGGGTCACAACGTGTTCTACATGCTTCCCTTGCTTCTCGGTATCATAGGTTTGCTGTGGCAGGCTCTCTACAACCACTCGTCAGACCCACACCGTGGCATCGAACAGTTCTGGGTAATCTTTTTCCTCTTCTTCATGACTGGTATCGCCATCGTGCTTTACCTCAATCAGACTCCCGGACAGCCGCGTGAACGTGACTATGCATTTGCCGGATCGTTCTACGCTTTTGCAATTTGGATTGGCATCGGTGTGCCGGCAATAGCTTCGCTCATTAGCGAACTCGTTAAGAAACTTAAGAAATCGTCAGAAAAGTCTGACGATGCTAAGATTCCTTACGCCGCTGTCATTCCTGCAGTGCTTATCGGTCTCTTCGTTCCATTGCAGATGGTTTCTCAGACATGGGACGACCACGACCGCTCCGGCCGCTACACCACTCGCGACCTTGGCATGAACTATCTCGCGTCGCTTGGCGACAATGCCATCATCTTCACTAATGGCGACAACGATACATTCCCCCTCTGGTACGCCCAGGAAGTAGAAGGTTTCCGCACGGATGTGCGAGTTGTCAACCTGTCTTATCTCACCACAGACTGGTATGCCCACAACCTCACATATCCTTATTATGAGGCTGAGCCGGTCAAGATGTATGCGGCGCCAAAAGATTACGCCTACGAGCGTCTGGCTTACAATTTCATCATTCCGATGTCTGACACTCTCGTCACCGCTGAGAACGCGTTACGCTCGCTCTACGCCAGTGACGCAAAGCGTTTTGGTGCTCCTTTTATTACTGCCCCCAAGATTATAATCCCGGCAGACAGCGCGGCAGCAATGAATCACTTTGGCATAGCCGGAGACTCAGTTGAGGCTGCTTATCTGATGCCGTCATTCGGCGACATCACGCTAAACCTCAGCGCTCAGGGTCAGGGAGCAAGCCAGAGCAAAGTGCTTTCGCTCGACATAATCGCCAACGCTATCACCGACGGATGGAAACGTCCTGTCTACTTCGCGTCGACAGTGCCTTCAAATCCCTACTACATAGGTCTTGACCCCTATCTATATTCTACAGGTATGGCGCTGGAAGTAACACCATTCCGCGATGCGAAATATTCGCCCAACGCTGACCGCGCTTATGAAAACTTTATGAGCAAGTTCCGTTGGGGCGGTCTTGACAACCCCGACAAAGCGTCATCGCTCTATCTCGACGAGACCGTGCGTCGCATGGTTTCTTCCACTCGCTCTGCGATTATCAGCTGTGCTGACAATCTAATGATTGAAGGTGACCGTCCTGCTTCGCAGTGGGCTATCGACTTTGCAAAGGCCAACGGACAGCCTGTGCCCGAAAATCATTACGACATGGCGCGTAATCTTTTAGACCTCATTCAGGAGAAGATGCCTTCAGAAGCTGCCCTTTATGATGGTTTGCAGAGCTACTACATGGCTGGTGATTACCTTACCCTATATGATGCCACTGGCAATCTCGAGGACCTCAACAAAGCCGAGGCAATACTCGACAACGAGATTCCTCGTCTCGCCCAACTGATTAACTACGCCGGCTCGCTGTCACGCTCGCAGCTTAACGCTCTTGGTGGTTCCGAGACAATCGCGCTTCAGTATCTCGGGCTGATGACCGGTCTTAAAAACGCGGTTGCCCTATTCCGTGCAATCGATGGTCGCGAAGACCGCGATGAGCTGCTCAAGAACTTCGCTCCCGGCCTCAGCGTGTCCTACGCTCAGACCATCTATCCGATGCTCTACCTCGACGACTACACCGCCGATGAATTGCGCACCGGTCGCGACCATACTTCTGGCACTGCATCTCGTCTCTATGACACAGCCCTGCGTCTGCTCGAACTCCATCAGGCCGCCGGAGTTGAACCGATGGCAATAACCGACTCAATTGTCGAAACCAACGGCATCGACATCAACACCTGGCGTCGACTCGTCGACTAAACCGTCGCAATAATGTTTATCGAACGTCCACCGCTGCTCTACCGCCTCCTTTTCCCGGAGGCGGTATGGCGCGTTAAAGGACGTCGTAACTCTAAAGTCGCCTACCTCACTTTCGACGATGGACCGATACCTGAAGAAACGCCTTGGGTGCTCGATACGCTCGACCGCTACGGCGTCAAGGCTACCTTCTTTCTCGTCGGCGACAACGTGCGCCGTTACCCTGAGCTCTTCGAGGAGATAAAACGCCGTGGGCACTCCTACGGCAACCACTCGATGCATCACCTTCAGGGAATGAAAGTTACCACACGACGATATCTCTACGACATCACCGAGGCTGACCGACTCATCGGTAGCCAACTTTATCGTCCTCCCCACGGCATAATGCGTTGGAAGCAAGCAAAGGCCATCAAAGACCATTATAATATTATAATGTACGACCTCGTGTCGCGCGACTACTCACGCAAACTTACGCCCGAACAAGTGCTTGCCAACGTTAAACGATATGCTCGCGACGGCTCTATAATCGTGTTCCACGACTCAATCAAAGCGTCGCGCAACATGCGCTATGCCATGCCAAAGGCGATAGAATGGCTTCGGGAAAATGGCTACGAGTTCCGTACCCTGCCGATGGAATAGTCATGGATAGCGACCACTCAGTCAAAGAGGCAATCCGTGTGGCGCTCCACCAAGCTGGGGCGTGCCGCGTTGGCTTTGCTGCCGCCGAACCAATCGACCAGAAAGTTGCCGCGAGCTATGCAGCCTGGATTACCGGAGGCAACCATGGAGAGATGAACTATCTCGACCGCTATCACGACGTAAGAAACGACCCTCGTCTGTTACTCGATGGCGCCCGTACTATCATAAGCTGCGCGTTCGACTATCGCCCGTCTCTGCGTCACCCCTTGTTTGCCGATTACTCCCTCGGTCTCGACTACCACGAAGTCATCAGGCAGCGACTCGCGCCGGTTACCGAATACCTTTGCCGTCGCTTCGGTGGTCAGATGCGCATTTGCGTCGACACCGCCCCTATCCGCGAACGCTACTGGGCAGCTCGCGCCGGTGTCGGCATTATAGGTCTCAACGGTTTACTGATTGTTGATGGCGTGGGGTCAAAAGTCTTTTTAGCAGAAATCATATGGACAGAAGAAGTCAGCCCCGACCTGTCGCGGCTCGGAGAAAGTTGCAAGCAATGTGGAGCATGTTTAAGAGCCTGTCCCGGTAAAGCACTCAAAGGCGATTGCACCCTCGACGCACGTCGTTGCAATTCTTATCTTACAATCGAATACCGTGGCGAACTTCCTGATGATTTGAAACTTCCGGGACGCATCTACGGTTGTGACATCTGTCAGGACGTATGCCCCCACAACCGCACAGCAGGAACGACCAGCCTAACTGAATTTACGCCATCTGACGCCCTGCTGCGTCTCGACACCGAAGCCATCAGCCGTCTAACCCCCGAAACCTTCAATCAAATCTTCCGTCACAGCGCCGTCCGTCGCACCAAACTCTCCGGCCTCCTCCGCAACCTCCAGAAAAATCAAAAATGAAATAATTCTATCACAACAGTTTTACAGATAAACATTAGCTCTTTTGGTATTCGGTGGGGGATTGGCCGGTTAGGTGTTTGAAGAATTTACCGAAGGATGACTGGTTAGTGAAGTTGAGGGCGTAGGCAACCTGCTGGACGTTCTTACCTGAAAAGCGGAGAAGATTTTTTGCTTCCATAAGCACGAAATCGTCAATCCAATGGGCTGCAGACTTGCCCGTTGTCTCTTTGACGAGCAGCGACAAATATTTAGGCGATATGCAGAGCTTGTCGGCATAAAAACGCACACCACGCTCTCGAGAATAATGCACCTGGACAAGCTTCATAAAGTCATGAACATAAGAGTTGCGGCTGGAGCGCTGACCCTTGGCTGACGACACTGTATCGATGCGCTTATAGCGGAATTGCACCTGCTGATAGACCATAGCAGCCATAAGGCTCGCGGCTATATTACTTTCGATATGTTGGTTGACTTTTGCACGGGCGTTAATGCGCATTAGTTCATAGTAATGCGACATTATTTCGGCTTCTGACTTTGTAAGAGTCTGCGCCGGCGATTGCCGCTCGGCAAAATTTGGCAAGCTGATAGCTGAGAAATTGATATTAACCGAGTGAAGAAAATCAGTTGAGAAAGCAAGCAGACATATATCGACGTCGCCATCACCATAAAGAGAAAATGTTGCTCCATAGTGGATGACTACTACGCTCGGAGCTTCAACCGCATAGCGATCCATATTGATTTCAATTTCAATGTCGCCGCTTTTTATAAGGAGCAGGATGATACTTTCAATTTTTTCCGGGAAGTATGAAATCAAGGTTTCTTTGGATGCAACGTGGTTTATACGAGCGTAAATGTATGAATTATGTACCCCACAGATATCAGTGGCAACAGGCTTAAGCTTATCATATAAGGCGGCTATCATATTAATTCAAATCAATTTATTGGCCTTCTGCGACAGGTTGCACCAGACGGATGAGTTCAAGACGATTAGCCGATTTTTTCAATATGTCGAAACGAATGTCGCCTATCATAACGGTGTCATTCTCTGCCGGAATCGTACCCGTAGAGTAGAGGATATATCCTGCAAGGGTCTGGTAAGCATCATCTTCGGGCAAATCGAGGTTAAACTGCTCGTTGATACCGGCAATCTCACATCGTCCTGCAATCTCGTAGATACCGGGAGCAATGACTTTGGCTGTCAACTTTGCGTTGTCGTGTTCGTCCTGAATGTCACCGAAAATCTCTTCTACGAGGTCTTCCAGGGTAATCAGTCCTGCTGTTCCGCCAAACTCGTCAACGACGATAGCAACCGAACGCTTCTGCTGAAGCATACGTCGCATCATCTTGTTAGCCAATAGATTTTCGGGTGCATAAAGAACCGGCATAATATGCTCGCGCCATTCGGAATTGGGGTCAAATAGCTCGCGCACATGGATATATCCTAAAATCGTATCGATATCTTCGCGATAGACGATTATTTTCGAGCGACCAGTGCGCGTGAACAGCTCCGAGAGATCCTCACGAGATGTAGTGTCGATATTGACAGCTACAATCTCATTGCGCGGTATCATGCAGTCACGCAAATGTGTCGATGAAAAGTCAAGCGCATTATGGAAAATCTTCACCTCGTTTTCGACACGCGTCTTTTTCTCCTCCATAGTGTCAATGGTCTCTTCGAGATAGTCATTGAGGTCGCCGATTGAAATGGCACGCAGACTTGTAGACGAACCTTTGACGCCAAGCAGTCTCATCAACATGCGTGACAGCCATGTCGAGAATAGCGACAGCGGATAAAGAAGTATATAAAATAAGTAAACAGGCAGGGCGAAGACCTTAAGCGAGCGGTTGGGGTTGATGCCGAAAATCGTTTTGGGGATAAACTCTCCAGCCAAGAGTATGATACCGGTTGAGATTAGAGTCTGGGCTATAAGTATCAGTGCCTCATTTGACGTCCAATGCTCAATGACAGGCTCAAGCAAGGCGGCAGCAGCCATACCGTAAACAACCAGCACGATATTGTTGCCGACTAATATTGACGATATAAAGAATTCAGAGTTAGCATAAAAGCGATTAATAATCCGTGCGATTATACCTCCCTGTTTCACATCAATCTCAACCCTGACGCGGTCTGAGGTGACATAAGCCATCTCGCATCCCGAGAAGAGCGCTGATAACAACATTGATACTATGCCTATTATGACCCAAGTCGTTACGTCCATAATCTTATTATTTTACATTTTTAAGCCTCAGAGGTTCTAACTTTACTTCCTTCAGTTGATGTTCATCGTCCGAGGCTTGCTGACGCTGTGACCTCGCGGTAGCCTGCCGGCGGCGGTCGGTAGGCTGAGTGGCCGCACTGTCGACGGGCGTATCACCATTTGTCATTTCAGTCCGCTGGCCCGGGCGAGACTCAACCGGCAAGATGGCTGTCGGCCGGTTAATTGTATAAGCCGTCATATTCTCATTGGATTCGAAACCGTAGCCCTCAATTATACGGTCTGATCTAACGATATGAATAAACGAGTCGGTATAAACCTGCCGTTTTGCCTGATCCCAAAAAAGCTGCTGCGACAGGAAAGTGTCGCGCAGAGTATTAACCATCATCACATGACCGTCGAGACGCCATAGTCGCTTGCGGCTGAAATACACAGCCGAGTCACACTCCATAGTAGCATCAGGATTCAGTTCCAGGTCATATTGCTGAAGTTCAAGGCCGTCGGGAAAGCGCCAGAATGGTTCGCTCGCCTCTTCAAACATTCGCCAAACAGGTGTGGTAATATGATAACGGGTATATCCCGAGTCAGAGATAAATGTCTCCACCTCGTAGGTTGTCATCGTAGGCGAAGTGTCTCCATCTCCGACATTGGCCACATACGAGCGTTCCTTCTCACCGCATGCCGCTGCCGCGACCAGCGTGAGTGCTACAGCAGGCAGCCAGCGCATACCCGACACACCGACCCTATTACCTGACTTAGCCATTAATAAATCTTGCTGGGACGGAACCAGAGTTCGTTGATATTGAACCCGAAGGTCACGCTAAGATAGTCTTCTTTTATGAGTGGATTGGGATTAGCCTGGCGGTGTTTCCACTCCAAGCCGACATTGATGATTGTCTTAAGCGACGGCACTGGCAGACCGAAACCCAGCGTAGCTCCGTACTCCTTGACGTCATTGCCCATCACTCGGAGATAATCACGGTTATAGAAGCCGCCGACGCGATACTGAATACTCTCAAAGTAGTTGCCACGCAGTTTCGGGGTGAACTGAGCGCCGGCAGCTATTTTATAGCGATCATTTAGCTGAGCTTCAGGAGTGTCTTGCATCAATCCTTGATACTTTGTCTTGCTCCAAGGCTGATAAGTGAAGTCAACTTCGGTGTATAGGCGTTTGTCCCATTCCCAACCTATACCTGCACCCCAAGTCTCGGCCATTGAAAAATTGCCGGCAAGCTTCATTTTGTCTGACTCAATAGGAGTGCTTTCCTGTATGACGTCGTAGGCATAAGTAATGGCATTGCCATGAAAATCCTTTTTCGGACTATATACAAGGCCGAGGTTAAAGCGGTTTTTTGGTGAAACATTGAAGTTGTAGTGCAGACCGATGTCTACGCGCCAGTCGGCGACTTCAAATTCACGCTCAAACAGCGTTGTTGAGCCGGTGTTAGTGTATGCATAGCTGTCATTAAATGTAGAGCCAAACATGTAAGCCACGTTGACACCGAGAGAAAGACCTTTAAACAGACGGCCTGCCACGCCTACATAGAGCTGATTTATGCTACCCGAGCCTTGTCGCGAAGTAGAGCCGTTGTCAATATCACTGCCAAAAGCATATCCAACTGAAGAGTAAGGTAATAGACCCACACTCATGCCCATGCGCCGGCCTATCGGGAACTGCATTGTTATATAGCTTAGACCAGCCCCGGTCTGGTGATCAGACAGCTCACTGCCGTTGACAGTCTCTTTTTGCCATAGATTGGTTAAATCAAAGCCCATGTCGAAAAGGAACGTCATAGAGTCTACTGCGGCATAGGAAGCCGGATTCATGACATTAATCTGACGACCTGAATTCATGGCATAGCCGACTCCGCCCATTGTGCGCTGCGCGCCCGACGCGTTGTCGCTGAGGACGCCGTAACCGTAGCGCGAATAGGGGGTCATGGTGCCGTTCTGGGCGTAGATTGACGACGCGCCTAAAATTTGCAATGCGATGATGCCGAAAAGTAATTTAGATATCTTCATTATAATTCAGTATGCTGTTTAATCCTTTTGATACAAGTTCATTGTCGACCAATAAATCGAAGCCGGCACGGGCTGACACAAGGTCGGCCGAACCGCCTGTAAGCACCACACGAGGCTCTGCAACAGGCAATAGACTGCGATAATAACGCAACTCTGCGACTACGCCGCTGATAGCGCCTGAACGCAAGGCTGTCTCGGTGTCAGTACCCCAACAGGGACAGTCGCCTGATGTCTCAACCAGAGGCAGACGAGCCGTGAAGTGGTTGAGCGCCTCCAGACGCATAAATATGCCCGGAGCTATGTTACCTCCTACAAACACACCGTCGGGCGACAGTACGTCGTAAGTGATAGCCGTGCCGCAATCGACCACAAGCGCCCATTCGCCCCCGACGAGACCATAAGCACCGACAACGGCAGCAATGCGGTCACGACCGAGGGTTGCCGGAGTGGCATAAGCCACTTTAATTGGCAGCGGAGTGTCAGCGGTTAGCTCTATAAAACGCTTGCTTCGTGCAGCCATACGGTCTCGTGCTTCGCCGTCAGAATCGCTCACTGACGAAAAGATTGATGCATCAAAACCGCCACCGCACTCATCTGCGAGCCTGTCAATATCGGCTCCCGTGAGACGGCGATAAACGGCTTCTGCGACAATCCTGTCGTCATCCCACACTGCAGCTTTAGCCGCAGTGTTGCCTTGGTCGATGGTTAGCTTAAGTGCCATACAGTCGGCAAAAATACAAATAAGCACTGAAATAAGACAAAGAACCTTAATTTTTAACTATTAATTAAGACTTTAAGGGCATACCAACCATATAAATCAATAAAATGTTATATATTTGCATAAATAAAACTTATAGCTCATGACTCAACTTACTATAAATATTGAGGATAAATCCATACTTCCTCATCTAAAGAAAATTCTTAATGCGATAGAAGGAGTTTCGATAGCAAAGCCTGCGCGAAAACGCAAAACAGGACTGGATGAAGCTTATGAAGATGTTCGCGCCGGCAGAATTCACACGGCCGAAAATGCTGATGATTTATTTAAGCAGATTTTAGGAGTATGAAATACACTCTGCAGTATTCTACAAAGTTTAAGAAATCCTTAAAACGTTGCTTTAAGAGAGGGTTAGATTTCTGGAAAGACCACAAGAAGATGTATCAGAATCGCCCAATCTATTGGCTCTTCTCATCGAAAAAAGATGCTTTCAAGGCTTTGATCTATGTGCATCGTATACACCCCTTTACAGTGGAACAGGTGCGCACCCACTATCTGCTGAAATATATGGAATGGCTGCGCTCCGAAGCACAGCGTCTTGAAATACGCGAGGCTGACCTCACTACTGCCGAACGGCGTCGCATCGACCCTCTCCGCTCCGAAATTGAAGAGTGTGAGGAATACCACGAGCGTCTCCAAGTGGTAGCCGAACAAGCCATCCCCATCGACCTCGACAACGGCATCCCCGCCAACCACGCCCTCTTCGGCGACATTCTCCCCAAACTGAAGTAAAAAGTCATTATGGGAAATACATCATTGCTATTGACAAATTACCCTGAAATATCTCAAACTGCCACATTCGAACAGGTCGGGGGAAGAGATAAATTAGACATAATCACCGGGTATGATATTTCTGGTAAGATTGATAGTAAGCTTGTTACAAATCAGATTGCCAATGATTTTATACTTGGTATCCTTGGTTATGATGAAGTGATTGTCGAAGCATCCCATATTTGGGATATTATTCAAGTATGGGGTGCAGCATACGTAAAAGAATTGTTACGTGCGAGAATTTTAAGAGTTGTCAATGATATAACTCTTAAACCTGTCATGCTTAGAAGAAATAATGATAAATGGCAAATAGACTTATTCTCTTATTCTCAAGGGCTATATGACTGCGAGTCCAAAACTAACATATTTTTTGGCCATGACGAATGGAATTATATTGCTGTTAAATTTCACCGTAATAATTTCAAAGGTATAGAGGCTGAAACAATATTAGTATTAATAGACGAAAGCGCGAAAAAAATTGATGAAGAAAAGATTAAATTAGTTACCTCAAATGAAACAACCAAAGATATAGAGAGTCAACAATTCTTCGATCAATTCAAAGTCGAAAATGGCAAAGTCTATGCACGTTCAACATTTGAAAGACTTATACGTCTTCAGGAACTGAATAAAACCTGTGCTATTGCATCTGACCTCAATGCAGATAGTATCAGATGTGATGCCGAAATCAGACGATTGCTATCTCTTAAAACAAATATTCTCAGTAAGCGATTTTCCGATGGCATTTCTTCCCTTAATCAAGTTTTATATGAAAAAAAAATACCAGAGTTGGGAAGTTTATTCGTAAATGAAGTTATATCATTGGATGATATTCTTAAACTCAGGAGTCGATAATATCCAGAGTAACATAGTCGTGTGAAT
>CAMWQZ010000008.1 GCA_947176515.1 uncultured Bacteroidales bacterium
GAATTGATGTTCACCGCAATTGGCTTCGGCAGGGATATGGGATTGCTCTATAACCAGTTGGGAGCAAAAGTCAATCTCGGCGAACGTAAGATTTGGGCGTCGCAGGGCTATGGCAATGAGCGTATGATGCTTCATTATCTTCAGATACCTTTCCACCTTCGTTTCAAATGGACTCGCATGAACGGACTGGAGGATATTATCGCGCCGTTCGTCTATGGCGGCCCTGACTTCGATATATTGCTCGGCCATAATAAATGTAAGGCCTTCGAATTTGCAGGCGGCGATTTGAGCCTCTCGGTCGGCGGCGGTGTTGAGCTTTACAAGCGCTGGCAGTTGTCGTTCACTTACTGCTGGGGCATGACCTATGCGCTGAAGACTGTGCTGCTTGACAATTTCAGTGCGCGCAACCGCTACTGGAATATCCGTCTGGCTTATTTCTTCTAATCAGAGTTCTCAGAGGGGTCCGAGATTATAAGCTCTCATAGCCAGGAATCTGGCGCAGGAAGGTGTAAGACTGATTTTTGCCGTCGAAGTGGCAGCAATAGTGCGACAATCCGTTGCTGACAATCAGATAGGGGGCGCCGATGACGCTGTTGTAGCGAGCTATTTGGTCAAAGACCGACTGGGTTATTACTATTGTCGGTGCTTTGTATTCGACTATGGCGAGCGGCCGGCCCTGGCGTGAATAAACTATTGTGTCGCAACGGCGAGCTGTGCGGTTGAGTTTGAGGCTGACTTCATTGGCCATAAGTCCGCGCGGATAGCCTAACTCAGTGATAAGGAAGTTGACGAAATGCTGTCGCACCCACTCTTCGGGCGTGAGCGCAACAAATTTGCAGCGCAGACAGTCATAGATGCGTGTCACTCCGTCGTCGCCTCGCGACAGGCGGCAGTCAAATGATGGCAGATTCAAATCCATTTGTCGCTGAGCATTTTTTTTCGTATCTTCGCTACAAATTTACAACTTTATTTTCAAACCGCCGATGGCCGCACCTGCCGTAACATACGAATCGCTCTGCCGACAGCTGGCAGCGAAACAATATTCGCCTGTCTATCTTCTTCATGGTGAAGAGGGTTACTATATTGATGACTTGGTGCGCCGCTTTGAAAACATCCTCACCGAGGAAGAGCGCGAATTTAATTTCCATGTCCTTTATGCGCCCGAGACTGAGCCGGGAGCGGTGATGGATTTATGCATGCAATATCCCATGATGGCCGACCGTCAGGTGGTGATATTGAAAGAAGCCCAGGCCGTGGCAGCTGCAAAGCTAAATCAGCTTCACCGTTATGTGGCTTCGCCTTCGGCTACAACGATACTCGTCATTTGTTGCCGCGGCGAGCAGGCTAAAGGGAAGGAACTGCTTGCCGCAGTCAGAGCCAATGGTGTTAATTTCGAGTCAAAAAAATTGTCGGAGTACAATGCTCCGGCCGTTATCAGCGAATTTATCAAGCGTAAAGGTCTCAAGGCTGAGCCTAAGGCGCTTGAAATGCTGCGTGATTATGTCGGCACTGATTTGAGCCGTCTGTATAATGAAATAGAAAAGCTGACCACGGCGTTGGGTGCCGGTGCGACTGTAACGGCCGAAGCCGTGGAGCGCAATATAGGCATGAGCAAAGACTATAATAATTATGAGTTGGTCGATGCGCTTGCGGTCAAAGATGCTGGAAAAGTGTTTCAGATTGCCGAATATTTCAGGGCTAATCCTAAGAATAATCCGTTGGTCGTAACATCGGCAACTCTGTTTGCGTTCTTTGCCGATCTTTTGGCAGCGTACTACTGTAGAGATCGCAGCGATGCCTCTATGATGGCGGAGCTTAAATTGCGTTGGCCTGGGCAGCTGAAGCGTTACCGCACAGCTATGCAGTACTATAGTGCTTTCCAGATTATTGAAATAATCACTGCAATTCGCCGTTATGACGCTATGAGCAAAGGCGTCGGCTCGCGTCAGACCGACCATCAGCTTTTCCATGACCTCCTTTTCCATATTCTCACCGCCCCTGGAAATATCAAATTTTGAGGACAAGTCATACAAGTCAGACTACGTCCGACCAACTATGATTTTATGATTAATTCAAACAATGGATGGCGATAAGATTTTGTTATCGCGTGAATTTTGAGTATCTTTGTATTTCGATACTTTGCAATCTATCTCTCCAAACGTTATATTTATATGGCTAAGAAAGAAGAAAAAAATAATAATATCGTCGTGCGTGGCGCACGGGTCAACAATCTGAAAAACATCAATGTCGAACTTCCGCGAGGCAAATTTATTGTTGTAACCGGTCTGTCAGGGTCTGGCAAGTCGTCGCTTGCGTTTGATACCCTATATGCCGAAGGGCGTCGCCGTTACGTCGAGAGCCTTTCGAGCTATGCCCGTCAGTTCCTTGGCAAACTACGTAAACCTGAGTGTGATTTCATTCGAGGACTGCCCCCGGCAATTGCTATCGAGCAGAAAGTCAACACGCGCAATCCCCGTTCGACCGTCGGCACTTCGACTGAGATTTATGACTACGTCCGCATGCTTTTTGGCCGCATCGGCCGCACATATTCACCCGTAAGTGGCGCAGAGGTAAAAAAGGAGTCTGTCGAAGACATTGTGGCAGCAGCTACGGCTCTGCCTGAAGGCACCCGTATTGCAATCGCCGCGCCGATAACTCTCTCCGAGGGTCGCGATTTCGCCACCCAACTCGATATTTATCAAAAAGAAGGCTATTCGCGTCTCGTTGACCACGCCGGCTCGTTTGTGAATATTGCCGACGCCCGTGCCGACATCACAGCCTCGGCCGAGCGCTATGATTTGCTTGTCGACCGTCTCGCCGTGGCCAAATCTGGCGACGAGCTGTCTCGACTTGCTGATTCTGCTGAGACTGCGTTCTTTGAAGGTCACGATGAATGTGTCATGCTGGCGTGGACCGATGGTGGTGTCGTGCGCAAATCTTTTTCAAAGCGATTCGAGGCTGACGGCATCACGTTTATCGAGCCTTCTGACCAAATGTTTAACTTCAATAACCCCTACGGCGCTTGTCCCGAGTGTGAGGGTTTTGGTAAGATAATCGGCATAGACGAGAATCTCGTTGTGCCTGACCGCTCGCTGACTATCTACGATGGTGCTGTGGCATGCTGGCGTAGCGAAGTGATGAGTAAGTGGAAGCGTGAGTTTATATCATGGGCGGCAGCGCATGATTTTCCCATCCACACCCCTTATGCTGACCTTACAGAACGTCAGCGTCATCTGTTATGGCACGGCGACGGAAGCGGTATGCCGACAATCGACCGCTTTTTCCAATGGCTCGACAGTCAGCGCCATCAGATACAGTATCGTGTGATGATGGCTCGTTACCGTGGCAAGACTGTTTGCCCGTCATGTCATGGTTCACGTCTGCGTCCTGAGACAGCCTATGTCAAGATTGCAGGAAAGTCGGTTGGCGACATTGTCCGCATGCCAATCAAAGACCTCAATCAGTGGTTTGCAGGTCTGAAACTTGATGAACGAGACACAAAGATTGCTTCACGTCTGTTAGTCGAGATTCGTAATCGCCTGCAGTTTCTTGATGACGTGGGCCTCGGCTATCTCACACTCGACCGTCTCAGCAATTCTCTTTCAGGCGGTGAAAGCCAGCGCATCAATCTTGCAACCTCGCTTGGCAGCAGCCTCGTCGGTTCATTATATATACTTGATGAGCCGTCGATAGGCCTCCATCCTCGCGACACTGACCGCCTCATTCGCGTTCTTGAAAAGCTCAAGGCGTTGGGCAACACCGTTGTGGTCGTCGAGCATGACGAAGAGATTATGCGCGCTGCTGATATGATAATCGACGTCGGTCCTGACGCTGGACGCCTCGGTGGAGAGATTGTCTACGAAGGCCCTGTTCCGTCTGAGCCGTCAGAAGCTGAGCGACTCGCGCCAAAGAGCCATACGCTGCGTTACCTTTCAGGAGCCGAGAAGATTGAGGTTCCGAAAGCGCGCCGCCGTTCATCGAGCTATATCGAGGTGGTGGGTGCAACTGAGCATAATCTTAAAGGCATTGACGTCCGCTTCCCACTTGGAGTAATGAATGTTGTGACAGGCGTCAGTGGCTCGGGCAAGTCGACCCTTGTCCGAGACATCCTTTATCGTGGCTTGCAGCGTGAGTTTGGCAATCCCGGCGACGCTCCGGGTGCGTTCAAGACCATTCGTGGCGACATAAAGCGCATTTCTTCTGTCGAATTTGTCGACCAAAACCCAATCGGCAAGTCGTCGCGTTCTAATCCGGCCACTTACTTAAAAGCTTATGACGAGATTCGCGCATTGTTCGCTGAGCAACAGCACTCCAAGCAGATGGGCTTCACTCCGGCATATTTCTCCTTCAACGCCGAAGGCGGTCGATGCGAAGAGTGCAAAGGCGAAGGCTCGATAACCATAGAGATGCAGTTTATGGCTGATATCGTGGTGACATGTGAGTCATGCCACGGCAAGCGTTTCAAGCCCGAGGTCCTCGAAGTCGAATACCGCGGTAAAAATATCTATGATGTCCTTGACATGACCGTTAGTCAGGCAATAGAATTTTTCTCAGAAACCGACGGCACTATCGAGCGTCGCATAGTGCGCCGTCTGAAGCCGCTGCAAGATGTCGGTCTGGGTTACATCAAGCTTGGCCAGTCATCGTCGACGCTTTCTGGTGGCGAGAACCAGCGTGTCAAACTCGCGTGGTTCCTGGCTCAAGAAAAACCTGAGCCTACATTGTTCATCTTCGACGAGCCGACTACGGGTCTGCATTTCCATGATATCCATGTGCTCCTTGACTCGTTCGAGCGCCTGTTAAAACAGGGCCATACATTGGTAATTATTGAGCATAACCTCGAGGTGATAAAATGCGCAGATAATATTATTGATATTGGTCCCGAAGGTGGCGAAGACGGCGGCAATTTGGTTATAACAGGGACTCCTGAAGCCGTTGCAGCCTCAAATCTGGGCTACACATCCAAGTTTTTGAAAGATAAACTCTGAAGTAAAGAATAAATTTTTCGGCTGCTCTGTAATTTTTCGGTAACTTTGGCGTCTAATTCGTAAAAATCAAATAATCCCAATCATTATAATATGGACAATAACATTTTGAAGGCCGAACACATCGTTAAAACCTTCACAAAGCACACCGCCCTCGACGATGTCACAATCGAGGTGCCGCGCGGTAAGGTTTATGGCCTTCTCGGACCCAATGGTGCTGGCAAGACCACACTGATTAGAATCATTAATCATATTACGGCTCCCGATAGCGGCGTCGTTACCTTCAATGGTCACCAGCTTACTGCCGCCGACGTTGCCAATATAGGTTACCTCCCGGAAGAGCGAGGCCTTTATAAGAAAATGAAGGTCGGCGACCAGGCCATATTTTTCGCCCGTCTGAAAGGTCTTAGCAAGCAAGACGCGACTAAGGCGCTCAAAGAGTGGTTCGAGCGTTTGGAGATTTCCTCGTGGTGGGACCGCAAGGTCGAGGAGCTTTCTAAGGGCATGGCTCAGAAAGTGCAGTTCATTGTCACTGTCCTCCACCGTCCCGAATTGCTGATTTTCGACGAGCCCTTCTCAGGTTTCGACCCGATTAATGCTAATGTGCTGAAACGCGAGATTCTGCGTCTGCGCGACGAAGGTTCTACGGTTATTTTCTCTACTCATAACATGGCGAGTGTCGAGGAGCTTTGCGACAACATCAGTTTGATTAATAAGTCACACAACATCCTCACCGGCAGTGTGCGCGAATTGCGCCGCGAATTCTCTGATAACTCGTTAGAATTCAGTTTTCTCGGCGAACAATCCAAACTTACTGAGGCTCTGCAGCCTTTTACACGTGAGATTTCGTCAAACGGCATCGACCGCGACGGTTTCCTATCTGTGTCGCTCAAACTCAACTCCGGAGATGACCTCCGCGATGCTATTGCCAAGGCCAACGAAGCGGTCGATCTGCGCTCGTTCCGTCAGGTTCTCCCCAGCATGGATGAGATTTTCATCCGCTCGGTCGAAATGTTTAACCAAAATAATCCCCAGCAATGAACTCCCAGCTTTCAACCATCATAGCGCGCGAATATCTCGAACGGGTAAAGCGCAAAAGTTTTATTATCTCTACTATCCTGATGCCTCTCTTCATGGTCGGGCTGATGGTCTTGCCTGCGCTCATTGCCATCTTTCAGACACCCGAAGAAAAGGTGATTGCCGTAATCGACGAGTCAGGTGTTGTGGCTAAAACGCTTCAGAATGGCGATGAGACCAAGTTTGTAGTCGTTGACAAGCCTTTGGCTGATATTCTCGGAAACGAGGGCTATTATGGTGTACTTAGCATAGGGGCAAACATTGTCGAGAAGCCTTCAAATGCAACGCTCTACACTCACTCTGCATCTTCTATGTCGCTTGAGAACTATATCTCTAACCAGATTAAAGAGACCGTTGAGTCTATCCGTCTGCGTAAATATAATATAGATAATCTTCCTGAAATCCTTGCCGCAGTCCAGGCTGATGTAAATCTTCAGACATTCAGAATCGACGAGAGCGAAGAAGCGTCAGAGACATCTTCGACTCTCAGCTATTTTATCGGTATAATCATGTCGTTTATGCTCTACATGTTTATCCTGATTTATGGCCAGATGGTTATGACTTCAATTATCGAGGAGAAAAACAATCGTGTACTTGAAATTGTGGTTTCTTCAGTCAAGCCTACTTATCTGATGCTTGGCAAGATTCTCGGCATTGGTGCGGTTGCCGTCACTCAGATATTGATTTGGCTTATCATCGTCCTGTCGTTCTCCTACTGGGTTATGCCGTCGCTGATGTCTGGCGTCGTTGCCGGAGCAAATGATCCGGAGCTGATGGCTGCTTTGGGCAGACTCTCCGATGGTTCTTATGTGCTGTCGCTGTTTGTCTATCTTTTGCTCTTCCTTGTAGGCGGTTACCTCTTCTATTCGTCAATCTACGCCGCTATCGGCTCGGCAGTCGATAATATCCAGGATGCAAGCCAGCTGACAACCATTGCTGTTCTGCCTATTATCCTTGGCATGGTTCTATCTCCCTCGGTTGTAGCCGACCCGATGTCGTCTTATGCTACATGGATTTCTATCATCCCCTTCACGTCCCCGTTGGTGATGATGGCTCGTATTCCTTTCGGCATACCGTTCTGGGAAATAGCTCTTTCGATTGTCTTGCTATATCTGACTATTGGCTTCATGATTTGGCTTGCGGCCAAGATTTACCGAGTTGGCATTTTCATGTATGGCAAGAAACCTAATATCACTGAGCTGATTCGCTGGGCACGCTACAAATAAATTTCTTGACTGCGATTTCAGAGAACTCCGAGAACTCTGAGAACTCTGAGTGCACTGATAGCCGATTCTAAATAAAAAAACACTGCTTTCCGACAGATTTAATATATTTTGTGAAATATATTGCTGTCGGAAAGCGTTTGTATTAAAGTTTTATTTGAAAATATTTCGTAACTTTGCACGAATTTGCAATAATTAGGCAACAACGCGTGACACATGAGACAATTAAAAATTACAAAATCAATTACTAACCGCGAAAGTGCCTCGCTCGACAAATACCTTCAGGAAATTGGTCGCGAGGAGCTTATCACTGTCGAAGAAGAAGTTGAACTTGCCCAGCGCATTCGTCAGGGCGATCAGGCTGCGCTCGAAAAGCTTACCCGAGCCAATCTTCGTTTCGTGGTGTCAGTAGCAAAACAATATCAGAATCAAGGTCTTTCTCTTCCTGACCTTATTAACGAAGGCAATCTTGGCCTGATTAAGGCTGCCCGTAAGTTTGACGAAACACGTGGCTTCAAATTTATCTCTTACGCCGTATGGTGGATTCGTCAGTCAATCCTCCAGGCTCTTGCAGAGCAGTCGCGCATTGTGCGTCTGCCTCTCAACCAGGTTGGTTCGCTCAATAAAATCAGCAAGGCTCTCTCTAAATTTGAGCAGGAGAACGAGCGTCGCCCATCTCCCGAAGAGCTCGCCGAGACTCTCGATGTGCCTGTTGAAAAAATAGCTGACACCCTGAAAGTTTCTGGCCGTCATATTTCTGTCGATGCTCCTTTCGTAGAGGGTGAGGACAATAGCCTTCTCGACGTGCTTACCAACGACGATTCTCCAATGGCCGACGCTTCCCTCAACCAGGAGTCGCTTTCTAATGAAGTAGAGCGCGCGCTCCGTCAGCTCCACGAGCGTGAGCGCGAAATACTCAAGATGTTCTTCGGCATCGGTTGTCAGGAAATGACCCTCGAAGAAATTGGCGCGAAATTTGACCTCACTCGTGAGCGTGTCCGTCAGATTAAAGAGAAAGCTATCCGCCGTCTCAAAGGACAGCGTAGCCGCCTCCTCAAATCTTACCTCGGTTCATAACGTTACTCCAATTATCATAATATTGCGGTGTGTCACTCTTGATGCACCGCAATTTTTTTTGCAGATTCATATAGTTTTTCATAACTTTGGCTCAAGTGCGAATATTAACCATATAACTAATTCTTATGAAATCAATTTTTTTGTCAATTATATTTGCTTTCTCGTTTGGTTGCTTGTCTGCAGTAGCCGCTGAGCTTGATGTTGTGCCCCGTCCAGCCGTTGTGCGACTCAATGGTGATAAGGAATTTGTAATTAATCATAATACAACTTGGCGCATCAGTGGTTCATCTGCCGATGCTCTTGCCAATCTGAGAACTTATCTTGCCGAGCAGTTTCCCGGCATGACAGAAAAGACGGCCAAGTCAAAAAATCAGATTGAACTGCGCATAACGCCCGATAGCGATATCCCTGCAGAAGGTTATAATATCACGGTCGACAAGAACAGTATCGTCATTACGGCGTCTGATGCAGCCGGTCTATTCTACGGTCTGCAGACCATAAGGCAAATAGCTGAAAATAACGATGGTCGCGTGGCTGAAATGACTGTCAGCGATGCGCCCCGTTTCCCTTACCGCGGAGTGATGATTGACGTTAGCCGAAATTTCCGCGACAAAGAGTTTATAAAAAAACAGATTGACGCTCTGGCGCGTCTGAAACTCAATCGTCTGCATCTTCATCTGACCGATGGCGCAGGATGGCGCGTTGAGATTGAAAAATATCCTCGCCTGACTGATTTTGCGGCTTGGCGCAAAGGCGAGACATGGAAGCAGTGGGACGGCACTTATTGCGAGCGTACAGATTCAGGCGCGCAAGGCGGCTATTATACAAAAGACGACCTACGTGAGATTGTCCGCTATGCTGCCGACCGCTTTATTACCGTAATACCTGAAATCGAGATGCCGGCTCACTCTGAAGAAGTGTTGGCTGCATACCCCGAATTGTCTTGCTCTGGCGAGCAATACGGTCATTCTGATTTCTGCATAGGCAACGAAAAGACATTTGAATTCCTGCAGGACGTCCTTGATGAGGTCATGGAGATATTCCCATCTGAATATATAAATATCGGCGGCGATGAGGCGTCGAAAAAGGCGTGGCCAACGTGTGAGAAATGCCAGAAACGTATGGCTGACGAAGGTCTTAAAGACGTCGACGAGCTGCAAAGTTATCTCGTTCACCGTATTGAGCAGTATCTTAACTCAAAGGGTAGGGCGCTCATTGGCTGGGACGAAATTATGGAAGGCGGTCTTGCTCCTAACGCCACTGTCCTTTCATGGCGTGGTCCTGAGCACGGCATACGTGCTGCCCAGAGCGGTCACAACGCTGTGATGGCGCCTGGCCGTTTCTGTTATCTCGATGCTTATCAGGACGCCCCTCACACTCAGCCTGAGGCTATCGGCGGCTATGTGCCCCTCGAAATGGTCTATAGCTTTAACCCTGCGCCTGATTCGCTGTCGGTCGAGACTCGCAATAATATAAAAGGTGTGGAAGCGACTATGTTTACCGAATACATTCCTACCGACAATCATGCCGAGTATATGCTTTATCCGCGAATGTTCGCGCTTTCTGAAGTGGCGTGGACTCCTCAGTCGCAGCGTGAGTATAATGATTTTCGCGAGCGAGCTCAGGTGCTTAACGACCGTCTGAAAGACGAAGGCTACAATGTGTTTGACCTTCGTAATGAAATCGGTAACCGCAAGGAGGCTCAGCAGCCTGTCGACCATCTCGCCCGGGGTAAGAAGGTCATTTACAATGATTGCAAATGGTATGACAGCTATGCCGCCTCAGGCGCAACAACTTTGACTGATGGCATCCGTGGTGGCTGGACTTACTCTGACAAGCGTTGGCAGGGATTCTTGACCGCTAAGACCGATCTCCCCTTTGATGTGACGGTCGATATGGAAGAGGAAACAGACATCACCTATATTGGCGCCGATTTTATGCAGCTGTGCCCTCCCGGTGTATGGTTCCCTGAGAAAGTCATTATATCATATTCCAACGACGGTGAAAATTTTACTGAGCTGACCACGATTCATACTAATCTGATAGAGGATAACAAGGTTGCGTTCCGCACATTCTCATGGGCCGGTAACATCAAGGCGCGCTATATCCGCTACCAAGCATTCAATCGCTGGCGCTTTGTGTTTGTCGACGAAATTATTATCCGTTAAAGTTCTCTTTGCTCGAAATCTGAGAGCGTTTTGCGCCACTCTGGTGTGATGTCGACCGCACGACATGTCTTGGGGTCGATGTTGACCATAGTGGTGATGGCGCGGCATTTCACTTCGCCTGTATCAGAGTTTACAACGCGTTGCTCCAGTCGCAATGATTTTTCTGACATTGACTCTACGGCTGTGAGCACTTCGAGCGGTTCCTCGAGATACGCCGGCGAATGGAAGTCGCAATTAATATTGGCTACGACAATAGCGAGTTTGTCGTGGTCAAGGCGACCTTTGATAAACTGATGGAAATAATTGGCTTTACCCAGGTCCATCAATTGGATATAGACTGAATTATTAAGGTGGCCGAGCATGTCGATGTCGTTGAAGCGGAGCTGAACGGGCTGACGATGACGGAACTCATATTTTACTTCTGGTACTCGTGATTGTGACATAGTGTCTGTTGTTTTAGTGTTTAATGAATAACAATCGACGTGACAACTTGGCGTCCCACGGCGTCATTTATTCTTTTCATCAGCGTGTCAGTCAAAAATGACAGCTCGCTTTTAAGTGGGGCAGAGGTGATGTAGACGTGGAGCACTCCGTTACTGATATATCGACGTGTAGTGAAACGGTTAATGGTAGGTCCCACAATCTCGGTCCACAGATATGACGCGCGCTGCTCATCGTAAGCGTCACTCATGCCGGCTCTTGTCATTGCCTCATTAAAAATTTCACCAAATGTCTTAGGTTCAGTCCGCTTCATAACAACTTTATTATACTTGCTCGACATGCCAAAAGCATGTCCCTACAGGTCTGGAGCTATCCGCGACCCACATAATTTTATAATCACAAATTTAAGACTTTTACATTACATAAGCAAGTAACCCCCACACCCCCTCTCCCCAAATAACTCTGATAACTAACTCCAAGAGCTCAGATAACTCAGATTACTCTAATTACCCTGACCTACTTCGTCACTCTGACCTATGACCTCTGACCTACCCTAATTACTCTGATTACTCTGAGTGCTCAGAGAGCTCTGAGTGCTCAGATTACTCTTACTACTGATTTTTTTTGCTCAAAAAATTGCCTAACTCAAAAATTAGTTGTATTTTTGCAATATCATTAACAAACACACCAATTATTCATTATGGAAAACAGATTCAACTTGGCCGATGGCTACCT
>CAMWQZ010000009.1 GCA_947176515.1 uncultured Bacteroidales bacterium
ATCTACACGCGTAAGATCGTCGGCAGCGTCTGAGGTGTATAAGAGACAGGTGATGAGTCGTGCGCGGTAGATGTCGCATAAGATTACAAAGAACGCGAGGCAGTAGCATGCGAGACCCGAGGTGATGAAGTAATAGTTAAATGTCGACGGGTCTTTACGGACACCTCCGTCAAATGCTTCGAATACGAGACCGAGCATGAGCAGATAGCCACCGAGGGTGACAAGTTTGCCGAGGAATTCTGAAGCTGACGGCATAAAGGTGACGAGGACACGGATAGCTATCACGAGGGCAAGGCTGACGAAGAAGTTGGCAAGAAGGATACGGTCAAAGAGCATCCAGACGTTGAGCCCAATGATGAGCGCCGAGAGGAAGCACACGACGGCCGTTGCCCAGTTGGCTTTGAGGGGACGTGGGTCAGCGTCTTTGGCACGCTGAACTATCCAAGACCGGAGATATTCGCCGGCGAAGGTGCCAGGGATGATGATGAAGAGATATTTAAGGAAGTCAAAGCGATAGAGCCAAGGGAGTGGCGACCAGTTGAAGACGTCCTGCTGCCAAGTGCCGTCGAGGTTCTTGCAAAGGATAATGCCCATGAGGAGGGGTAGGACGGCAACGCGAGCCCATGGGCGACGCATGGTGAGGATGTAGATAATGGTGCCGAATGCAGCCATGTTGGCGAGCACGAGGATGATGATGTTGCTGCGGAAGAGGTCGATTTCACCACCATTGCGAGTGTCGACCCAGACCATGATGGCTGATGCGATGATTACGCCGACCCAATGGATTGCGCGGCGCACCCACGGATTGAGTTTCCAGGGTATGCGCAGGTAAATGGCGAAGAGGAGCACGAAGCCGCAAAGGGTGATGAGCCAGTCGGATACGCCGGCTGGTTGGCCAGCGGCGAGCGCCCAAGGATTGATGTGGTAGAGGAAGAGGGCAAAGTAGGCGAGTTTGATAAAGCGCCAGATTGAGTCGATGATGAGTCTGCCGATGCCTGCTCCGCGTTTGATGCGAGAACCGATGGCAAAAGGATAGGCGGCGCCCATGGAGAAAAGGAAGAACGGGAAGACAAGGTCGACCCAGGTGATGCCGTAGACAGAGGGGTCAAATGTTCCAGAGGGTGGTGGACACTGAGCGTGGGCCATCCATGCAGGAAGAATCCACGTTAAGATGGAGCCAGAGAGGACCATCATGAAGATTGCGAAACCTCGCAATGAGTCGAGTGACTCTGCTCTTAGATTTTTCATTGGTGATCTTGTTGGATTATTATTCTAATTGCGATTCGTAGACTTTGCCGAAACGGTCGGTGGCGCGAATCGTGATTTTTGCGTCTTTGTTGACGGGAGTTGCGCGGTAGAGGTGAGATGTGTTGTGAGGAGCAATCCATGAATAACGGAGTTTGCTGCGGTCGGCTGTACGCTCGACAGTCAAGGGGTCTTTACCTTCGAACTGGGTCATCTCTCCCATTAGCTTGCCGTCTTCGAGCCATTCGATTTTCCACGCTTTGTCAGCATTCCAAGCGTTGACGATTATGTCATCGGGGAAATCTTTGGATGCTCCAGGGGCATAGCTGCGGAACTGGTAGTCACGGTCATGGCCTTTGCTCTTGAAATACCACTTAACGTCTGGACCGTCGACGGTGTAGACGCCGTAGCCCTGAGGAGTGCCGTCGGCACACATGTCGATGTCCCACCACATGCCGCATGAGCCGGGGGTGTTGTGTTCGTAGGCGCGGTCGCTATACTCGATGTTATGGGTGGTGTGCATATGACCGGTGATGAAATGGGTGTTGTAAGGTTTCATCAGGTCGATGAGGTGACGGGCGTTGACAGTCTGCTTGGAGATAGATGTGCCGTCATAGCGGAAAGGCTGGGGCTCCGGGTCGAAGGCGAGGGGAATGTGCATGAACATCACGACGGTAGAGCCTTCGGGCACGTAAGAGAGGTCCTGGCGGAGCCAGTCGAATGTTTCTTCGTCGACGTAACCCATATAGAAATAGTCACGGCCAATATAGAAAACGTTGTCTATGGCGACATAGTGGACGTCGCCGCGATTGAACGAATATTTGGTCGGACCAATATTTTTTTCGAAACGAGCTTTTGAGGTCTCGTGAGTCGGGCCATAGTATTGCATGTCGTGGTTGCCATTGATGATATAAATCGGGAATCCGAAGCCTGAACGATGGCGTAGGCTCGACTCGTAGAGCTCAGGGTGGTCACCGACAACGTCACCGCAGTCGATGCCAAATATATCGAGTTTGTTGAATTGTTTGAAGTGGTCGCGAGCGTCGGCAACCTGTGCGTCATACAAGCCGAGTTCGTCTTCGTTGACAACCTGAATGTCGGCCTGGGTCATGAACACGTGTTTTTTGTCGTTCTTTTTATTTTTAATCAGCTCGAAGCTGTAGTCGGTACGTCCGTCCTCGACGGGAATAAAGAATGACGGGCGGTTGTATTGGTCAACACCGGGAAGATAGCCAGAAGGGGTCGAGACGGTGATGTTGGTGGCTCGGTCGTTTTTCTGGAGGGTATAGCGACCATCGGCGCCAGTGGCTACGCAGTTGTAGCCGTCTGAAACGACAACGTTGGCGAGGGGTTTGTTGCCGCAGGTTACGGTGCCTGAAATTGTTTCAGACATTCCCCACGCAAATGCGTTGAGAGAGAGTGCAGAAATAGCGAGAGAGAGGATAAGACGTTTGATGTTAGTCATAAGGATGTTAAGGATTTTAAGGGCTTGAAGGAGTTTAGAATAAAAGCACAAAAAGCTTGAAAGAAGTGTCTTTCAAGCTTTTTGTGTTAGATGAGATTTGACATTATTGAAATTTGGGAAAATACGGATAATAGTGGGATTACTTATCGCCGTACTTTTTATTCCAGTCTGCAACGTATTTATTGTTTCCTTCGCTTATGGCATCCCATTTTTCCGGATCTATTTTGAGATGAATCATATCGAAGAGGAAATAACCGTCGCAAGCATTGATGCAAGCGCTGACTGAGTTAGTGACAGCATTGAGGATTTCGGTTTTAGAGTATTTTGCACCTGTGCCAGTCCAACGCCAGTCAACATCGGGACCACCGACTACAAGGGGGCAATCATTACCGATTTTGAGTTTGCCTTGACTGCAGAATCCTTGCATTGACCATTCGCCCGTGCCGGTTACTGCTTGAGGGTTAGCGTAAGCACCAAGCAGAATCTGATCCATGAGAGCGGCATAACCGTACTGGCTGAATTTTGCCGTAGCCCATTTGTGGTTAGCAACTGCATTGTAGCGTTTTGAAGCCCAGTTTACGCCAGTATTATAGTATGAATTATACCAAGCACCAACGTAGACGCCGAACATGATGTCAGGATTAACAGACTTGACAGCTTCGCGAGCTTTCTCCATGAACTCATATATAACTTTTGCACGATATTCGAGCCAAAGTTTAGTATACTGGGTATAGTTAGCACCCAATACAGCGTTTGTAGAGCCTACGGGAAGAATGTCAGTCGGCCAGTGAGGGACTTTAGAACCAATATATTCTTCGAATTGCTTGCGGCTGAGATCAGAGAAGTCAGAGTGCAAATCGTTATATCGGCCACGGTCGAGGACGATGCCGTCGATATCGTATTTTGCAAGATCTTTCAGAAGGTTGCAGATGTACTCTTGTACTTCAGGATTGGCAGGATTGAAGAATTTCTCGTTCTCTGCCGGTAGGTCAAGGACGTTAGTCGGTTTACCATCATTGTAGCGGTAGGTTGCCCATTCTCTCTTTGACGGATCGCGGAAGAGAATACCAGCTGAATTAATCGCAGGACTACCGTCAATCGGACCACCATTAGCGACGCCGCCTGTCATTGTGTTGAAACCAGCGTGAATCTTTAAGCCGAGTTTGTGACCTTCGTCAATGAAAGCCTGAAGATAATCCCAGCTGCCATCGAAGTAGAACGTTTTTTTCGAACCACCAGTGATAGGCCAAGCATTAAATGATTCAACAAGTTGACAATAAGATGACTTATACAAAATATCGCCAGTCGTAGAACGGACGTCAACCACGATGTCGGTGAAGCCGGCATCCTTGGCTAAAGCGAGGTCACGAGCGATAGTGCTTTTGTCAGTGAAAAAGTCCTGAGAGTTGGAAGAAGCGTCAACCCAGATATAACGTGGTTTAAGAGGAACGGGTTCTGACGAGGAGCCGCCTTGGTTAATGTCCCAATGCTTGATGCCGCCATCGTCATCACTGCAAGAAGAGAAAGACATTAATCCCGCCACTAAGATAGCGGCGAGATTAATGTGAGTGAAGGTTGATAATTTCATTTATTAGGATATTCTTTTAAGTAATTGAGAGAGCAAATTACATATCGAGACAATCTGCCTGAATCATGCCTACATAACCGTTGGCAAATTCGAAGAAGATATAGAGGTAAATGCCATTAGATGAAACCGAGAATTTAACGTCGCCACCGTTGCGAGCAAAGCCAGTGCTACCGCAAGCCATAGCTCCATATTTACCGCCAATGCCCATTCCGCTGGCACCGAAATCAATGGGTGAAGAGGACAAATCGCCTGACGAGAGGTCATAGATGTAGATATTGTCGTCTGAACCCCAAGTGAAGGTGTTGATAGAGTTGTGGACAGCGTAGCGAGTGTGGTTGAACTCGACAACGTCAACGGCATTCATTACCCAGTTAGAAGATACGACTCTTGAGCCCTTAGATGTGATAGTATTGGTATTGCCATTAACGTAAGCGGCACCACGAGTCGTTGTCTCAACGTCAGCAAACTTCATGTATGCTGCGCAAAAATAATCACCGGCTGGATCAGAGGGGTTGACATAAGCTATGTCACCGTTACCCCAGCAAGTGCCTTCATAACCTGTGATGTGGATTTTTTCAGGAGTTTCGCTCTTGAGGACACCACCAGTAACAATCCAACGGAGGAAATCGAGACCAGAACCGTTGATAGACGCAGTGATGATAGCGTCACCATCAAGGCTGCCGACAACTGAAAGCTGGTCACCAACATTTGCACCGGCTGCATGAGAGATATATTTCTCAATTGTGCCGTTTACGCCTGCCATACGCCAGATAGTAATTGTGCCACCGTTATCTTTAGAGAAACTTGAGATAATGATATTGCCATTGGCGTCAGAAGTCATGCGGTAGTTATTCAGGTAGCTTGCACCGCTCATGCCGATAGAGCTGAGGTCAATTGTGACAGCTTCAACACCGGTTTTTGCGTTAACGTAAACAGCCTGAGCCTTACCAACCTGGTTGAGGACAAGGTAGTCGCCTGAAACAGCAAGACCAGCAGCGCAACTTGAAACTTCATTAGACGCTGAGATACCATAATCAGAGAGTTTGTTGACCCAACGAAGGGTAGCGTTACCGAAGTTTGCACCAGAAGGTAAGAGTGTAGGCTCGCCTTTGACAGTCTTATAGACGCGTTTGTCTACACCGTTCTGAGCAATTACGGTGAATTCCTGTTCTTCATCGAAGTTTATTGCTGTTACTCGGGGGTCAGGTGAGATTGTCGCACCATGAGACATGATAATAGAAGCGTTCTGCATGCCAATCACGTCAGCAGAGATAAGAGTAATCACGTTAGTGGAGGGATTGATTGCGCCTGAGAGTCCAAGCGCGTCGATTGTGAAGTCAGTGATTTCACATTCGTTGCTTTTGCGGATTTCACTTGTGATAGTGAAATCTCTGCGGTCGCCATCGAGGCCAGTAACGGTGATGTGGTGCTCTTTTGTAAGGTCAAGCCAAACAAGCTCGGGCTCAACAACCGAACCGAGAACGGTGTTACACTGCACACGTACATGGGTCAGGTTATTCTCTTCGAGGTGGCTATCAGATTTTGGGGGATAGGTGTATGGGAACACTACATTGATAGTACCAGCAGCATAGTCAATCTCAGCCGGGAACGCATTATACGGGTTATTGTCATTATAGAATGACGCCGTGAATGAGAGCAGATTCTCATCGTGATGGTCCGGTGTAAATTCATAGGGCTCTTGACAAGCGGAGAACGCGAGGGCGACTGCCGCTGCAGATACGAATGATAAGATTTTTTTCATAATTTAAGAGTTAAAAAGTGAATAAGGTTGTTTGTTATCTCCAATTATCGTATTGCTCGATAAGGTTGTTGTTGTTGATTTCAGACTGCGGAACAGGAAGGATATAGCATTTGTCGCTGTAATACTGAGTGTTATAATCAACTTCAACGATGGTATATGTACCGTTATTTACTTTAACGCCACGACGACGGTAATTATTGTATTCGGTTGCACAAAGTTTCCAACGAACCATGTCCCAGTAGAGCTGACCTTCGAACGCAAGTTCGATTTTACGCTCGTTACGGTAGTCATTGAGGAAGCCATTGCCAGTAGAAGCTTTTGCAGGAAGACCAACGCGAGCGCGGACACGGTTAAGGGCGCCACGAGCGTCGTCCATCTTGTTAAGATTGTAGGCTGCTTCAGCAAAGTTGAGGAGGACTTCAGCAAAACGAAGTTCAACCCAAGGCTGAGCACTCTTCATGCCGATAACGTCTTTCATGTCGGGATTGAGGAACTTACGAACAAGATAACCTGTGCAAGTATTGCCGTTTGCCTGAGTCTGGGTGTTATAATCAAAGAATATAACATTGGGACCTTGAACAGACATGTCAAGAGTCTGGCCTTTCCAAGTGCAACCGGGGTAGAGAACTGTTGCGGCGAAGCGCGGTTCAAGCTGGTCGTAGGGTGGCACGGTAGTTGTTGTGCTCTTCCATGTATCCCAGTCTACTTTAGAACCATCGGCTTTTTCGTAGCACTCAACAAAATTTTGAGTCGGAGCTGCGCCGCAAGCACCAGTATTGTCAGTAGAAGGGCTATAGTAGAAATCGTATTGAGTGTTGGGACCCTGAAGAGCGTCGTAACGGCACTCAATGATTGATTCTTTGTTACCACCAGCTGTGGCTGCAACGTAAGAGTCAACGAGGTCATACGGGCCTTCGGTAATTACTTTATTGGCAGCGTCGTAAGCTTTCTGCCAGCGCTCGGCATAAAGCATCGCGCGAGATTTGAAAGCGAGAGCAGCGTATTTGGTAATACGGCCACGATTAGCGTTGTTCCAGCTGTCGGGAAGATTCTCGGCAGCGAAATCAAGATCTTTTTCGATAAAATCCCAGACTTCTTCAGCAGATGAGCGAGCTTTATTAGGACCGTCAGGAAGAGCGTCGAAGAGAATGATGCTGCCGCCATGACGTTTGGCAAGCTGGAAATTCATAAAGGCACGGAAGAAACGAGCCTGTGCTCTCCAAGTGTTGCGCTGCTTCTCATTGTATTTGCCAGCGTACTTTTCCTCGAGTGTCAGGAACTGGTTGACGCGACGGATTGCAGAATATGCGTTATCCCAGCAGCTAAGCTGGTTAGCGTCAGGAGACATAGGCACAGCGAGCTCAGCATAAGTGTTGGGAATGCCGGCACGTTTGAATGTGAAAGAACCAGAATACTTGAGAACGTCGGTCATGGCTTCTGTCCATGAACCGTTGAACTGGTAGTTGTCCATGTCAAGCTGACCGTATTTCCCAATCCAGGTATAAAAGCCGTCAATATAATAATCGACAGTAGTTTCAGTATCGAAAACAGCAACGTCATCGACAGAAGATGTGTTTTCGACGCCGTCAAGCCAATCGTTGCATGATGCAAGTGAAAGGGCTACCAAGGCGGCAGATGATAGTTTATATATTTTGTTCATATGAGAAATCAAATTTAGAATGTAAGGTTAAGACCGAAAGACAATTTGCGCTGTTGGGGGTAGTAACCGTTGTTAACAGCCGGAGCTTCAGGGTCAATGTTGTATTGAGAGAGGCCGCTGAATGTCAAAAGGTTATAACCTTCAATATAGACGCGAAGTTTGCTTATGTGAGCTTTTTCAATCAGGTGCTGTGGAATAGTGTAACCCACTGCAAATGATTTCATACGAAGGTAGTTGCCGTTCTTATACCAGAATGTTGACGCATAAGCATCGTTGTTGCTCTGCGGAGTAGCGCAAAGACGAGGGAATTTTGCATCTGTATGTTCGGGTGTCCAAGAATTTTCAACGAGGTAAACGGGTGAGTTACCATACCATTTAAATGGAAGAGTATAAGAAGTATGGTCCATAATACCTACAGAACCGCTCGCGGTATACTCACCAGTGAGGGCAACTTCGTGACCGAGACCCCAAGAGAAGAGAACATCGAGGTCAAAGCCTTTCCAATTTGCAAATAAATCAAGAGAACCAGTGTGAGTCGGCATGTTTGATTTACCTACCCAGCCCATATCGCCGTTGTATGTGATCTTGCCGTCACCGTCGCGGTCGACATATCTAATATTACCGAGTAAAAGAGTTCTGTTGGTAACGTTTTCAGGATAGGGAGCGTTGTCGATTTCTTCCTGAGACTGGAAGAGACCATTGGCGATGAAGCCTCTCTTTACGCCAATCTGTTTGCCAGTCAGGCGCTGATAGTCGGGAGCATTGGGAGAGTCTGAAGCGACATAGAGGTAGCGGCCGTAAGCATAAGACCAGATGAGCTTAGCTCCATAGCCAACGTTGCCAACGCGGTTAGTGTGGGTAAGTGTGAGGTCGAAGCCTTTGTAGTCGTTTTTGTTGAGGTTTGCTGCGCTATAATAGTAGCCACCCATAGATGGGGGATAAGCACCTGTAGAGCCAGTGAGAATGTTGTGTTCGTATTTGTAGAATACGTCAAACTCAGCAGAGAGAAGGCCGTTCCAAAGAGTGCCATCGAAGCCGATGTTGTAGTTGTCGCATTCAGACCAAGAAAGAGTCGGGTTGCCGAGAGTCTGAGCATAAACGTAAGGACCTGTGCTCGGGCCAATCACTACGCCATTATCACCAACAGCCATTGTATTACGCCACATGAATGGACTAACTCCAGATGTTGCGGTCTTACCGTAGCCACCACGGATTTTGAGATTGTTAACCCAGTCAGCAGTGAAGAATTCTTCGCGGTCGATGCGCCAGCCAAGAGATACGCCAGGAAGAGTGATCCAACGTTTGTTCATACCACCGAATAGATAGCTACCGTCACGACGGACAGAAGCCTCAAGGAAGTAGCGTTCGTCGAAGTTATAATTGATACGAGCAGCAAAACCGGCGTTGCGGGCCATGCTTCTTGAACCACCTAAAGTAGGAATCTTTTTATCACCAGCAAATGTGATGTCAGATGTTTTGTCGAGTACGTCGAGCGAGGGGAATGTTAAACCTGTACCAGTACCGCCTATGTTGTTAGTTTTGTAATCACGAGTTTCTGCGAGGAGGAGTGCGCTAATGTTGTGATTACCAAATGAGTTGTTGTAAGAAACTGTGGTAAGGGTAGTCAAAGTAGAGTTGCGCGACGCATTTTCTGTAAGAGAAATTGCAGTGGCATTGTTGACATATGCAGGGGTGTATTCAAGTACGTCAGGAGCAAGGTTTTGGTTAGGCTGATTGACGTAACGCATGAAATGGCCCGGGTTGTTGAGAAGCTTAGTGAACTGGAAGTTAGCGTCGTAGTTAACGTTGAATTTCAATGAAAGGCCTGGCAAGAAGGGAGTATCCCATTGCAGGGCCATGTTTGTATTGATGTTGTTGTGGTTAACCTTATTATAGCCTTGGTCATAGATTGAAGTGAGCACTGACCAGCAACCAGGGTTAGAGTAGTTACCAGTGTAGTATTCATTTCCTTCGTAAGTCACAGTCTTGGGGAGATAGGGCAGCATACGAACCATCTGAGAACCGATATTGCCAAATGCATCGGGGTTTGCAGAGTAGTAGGGATTATCCTGATCCTGAAGACGTGCTGAAATATTCATAGAGAATTTCAGGCCAGAAACGATATCAGCGTCGATGTTAGAGCGGATGTTCCAACGTTCGAAGCCGAATTTGTCGACGTTACCGTCTTCTTTAAGGTAGCTGAGGGCGGCAAAGAATTTTACACGCTCGTTACCACCAGTAGCAGAGAGGTTGTGAGCGGTGCGGAAACCTGTTCCGAACACTTCTTTGTACCAATTGGTGTTGCCCCAACCATCAACGCCCTCAATCATCTTGCGAACGTGTTCTTCGGTGAAGATGGGCTGCAGACCGTCCATTTCGAGACCTTTGTTATACCAGTAAGCGTAGCCCGGACCGTCGAGCCATTCCTGATATTCGGCGTTCTGTGATATACCTACAGAACCTGAATATGAAATTTTAGTTTTTTCGTTGACACCACGCTTAGTGGTAACGATAATAACACCATTGGCATCAAGACCATAGATTGCTACAGAGGCAGCATCCTTAAGGATAGAAACCTGCTCGATTTCGTTGGGGTCGAGTTGGTTAAAGTCTTGAGAAGTGCGCTTAACGCCGTCGATGACGTAGATGATACCCGACATGCCACGAAGTGTGAGGGTTGCAGAGTCTGCACCAGGTTCGCCAGAAGTTTGTTTTGAAGCGATACCAGCGACACGAGAACCGACGATGTTTGAAACAGACATCACGGGTACGTTAAGTAGTTCAGCACCTTTTACAGTAGAAACGGCACCAGTGATTGTTCCACGCTTTTGTTGACCATAACCTACGGCAACAAATTCGTCAAGCATGTTACTGTCGCTTGTCATTTTGACGTCGATTTTGGTACGGCCATTTACTTTTACGCTTTCGGGTTTCATACCGATGTAGGTGAAGTCAATGACATCATTGGGTTTGGCGTTGATAACGTAGTTACCGTCAATGTCGGTCATTACACCGGTCTTATGACCTTTGATTACAACAGAGACACCGGGAAGAGGTTCGTCAGTGTCGTCAACTACTGTACCTCTGACAGTAATCTGCTGGGCGATAGCAGGAGCCACCGCACAGCAGATTAAAATCATCAGCACAGAGAAACGCTTTGCGAGCCAAGAGGCTGCGGATGTTAGTTGCGCTCTCATTTAGAATTAGTTTTTAATTATTGGGAATAGAATTGATTTTGGAGGAGAGAGCTTATTAGTTTTATGTTAGTTCAAGGGAATTATTTCTGCTCGGCAGCGAGTTCTTCGAGTACCTGCCAAACCTGGTAGAGACCGCGTGGAACGTGGAAACAACCTTTCCATTTGCCGCCCTTGAGAGTGAGGAGGACTTCGCCACGACGGTTGAGGTAGCCGAACCATTCGGGATATTCTGCATCAGCGAAGTGAGCCCAAGTGTAGTCGTGAACACGTTTGAACCATTCGAGGCAACGCTCATCGCCAGTGAGGCGATAGCCCTTAATCATAGTGATGAGAGTCTCGATATGTACCCACCAGAGTTTCTGGTCCCATTCGAGTTCCTGGGTGGGGTGGCCTTTGAGATCCATGAAGTAGAAGATGCCGCCGTACTCTTTGTCCCAGCCGTATTCAACCATCTTGAGGGCTGTTTCTTTAGCCTGTTCGATGAGTTCGGGACGGTTGAGGCGCTTGCCGAGATCCATGAGGAACCACATTGATTCGATAGAGTGACCAGGGTTCATGTGACGGCCGTCCATAGAGTCAACGAGCTGTCCGTCGGCGCCGATGTTCTCAACTACGAGGCCACCGAGCTCGGGACGGATGAATTCGAGGGTGCAGTTGATAGAGTCTTCGATTGCTTTCTGGAGGAATTCG
>CAMWQZ010000010.1 GCA_947176515.1 uncultured Bacteroidales bacterium
TGGGTGTAGTATTCCGATATATCTACTCAGACCTTGGTTTCTCAGATTCTTATGCAGGAGACCAGTCGACTGGCGCATCGGCATTCTCTGCCGACATATCGGGTTACTATACAACCTTCCCCATCATCGGCCGCAACGAATGTCAATGGTCATGGGGCTGGGATATTTCCAACATAGGTTCAAAAGTTTCGTATAATAATGGTGAAGACCCTGCCTTCCTTCCTACGAACCTCAGACTCGGCACAGCATTCACCTTCCCTCTCGCTGATTATCACAACCTGACGTTAGGGTTAGACCTCAACAAACTGCTCGTTCCAGCAAAGCCTCGCGAAGGCGACTTCGAAGACACGCCCGAAGGCCAGCGCGAATATCTTGACGCTCTCGAGGACTGGGAAAACATGTCATCGTTTACTGGCATCTTCAAATCGTTCAGCGACGCTCCCGGCGGTGCAGCCGAAGAATTACGCGAAATCTCTTTCTCGATTGGTGCAGAGTACAGCTACAATAATCAGTTCTTCCTTCGAGCAGGTTATTTTTATGAAAATGAATACAAAGGTAACCGAAAATATTTTTCATTGGGCGCAGGATTCTCGCTTAACGTAGTGCGACTCGACGCATCTTACATGATTGCCGCCGCACAAACATCGCCACTCGACCAGACACTGCGTTTCAGCCTTACCTTTGACATGGATGGCCTTAAGGATATGTTTGGCCGTCGTTAAACTTTCGACATAACCTTAATTATGGATTCGACTTTCGACTTACGCGTCGGCAACGGATTTGACGTCCATCGTCTTGTTGCCGACCGTCCTTGTATAATCTGCGGTGTAAACATACCTTTTGATCGCGGACTTCTCGGCCACAGTGATGCCGACGTCGCCCTTCACGCGTTGGCCGACGCTCTGCTCGGCGCCGTTTCAATGCGCGACATCGGATACCATTTCCCTGATACAGATGAACGATGGCGCGGTGCAGACTCGCGCATGTTGTTACGCGAAGTCGTGAAGATAATTGCCGAGCGTGGCTATATGCCTTCAAATGTTGATATAACTATTATCGCTCAGGCTCCTAAAATGCTGCCTTTTATCGAACAGATGCAAGCCAACGTAGCAGCCGACCTTGGATTAGAGGTCGACCGCGTTTCAGTGAAGGCTACCACTACTGAGCGTCTTGGTTTCACGGGTCGCGAAGAAGGCATTGCCTCCCTCGCAACCGCGACCGTTATTCGCCGTTAATCCAAACTTTTAGATAGTAATAGTTTTTGATTCTCCTGGCTTTAGGCTAACTGGGTAAGATTTACCGTTGGCATAGACGGTTGTTGTGCCGCCTTTGTCTGAAGTGATGGTGAACTCGGTGATTTCACCTTTTTTCCATTTTGCATCGACCGTGAATGCCCCTCTTGCCCTTAATCCGTCAAAGCTACCTTCTACAGCCCATACATCAGGGACTGCAGGCAGCAGGACTATTGATGTGGGTGTAGACTGGATAAGCATTTCAGCTACACCGGCGGTGCCTCCAAAATTACCGTCAATCTGGAATGGCGAGTGTGCGTCGAGAAGATTGGGATATGTGCCACCGCCACGACGGTAGTCGACACCGTTATATTTATCGGGACTCACATATTTGAGCAGTCGGCGATACATAGAGTATGCCTTGTCTGACTGAGCAAGACGAGCGAGGAGGTTGACACGCCATCCTGTGCTCCAGCCAGTTGTATTCTCTCCTTTTATTTCCAATGAACGAAGGACGGCTGCCGCCAGTTCTGGAGTCTCAGCAATAGAGATATGATTACCAGGGAACATACCGTAGAGATGTGATTGATGGCGATGATGTGGGTCTTGCTCCTTGAAATCTTCTGCCCATTCCTGAAGCTGACCGTTAGCTCCAATTTTATAGGGTGCAAGCTTCGAGAGTGCCGCATCTATTTCAGCAACCAACGCTTTATCTTCGCCAAGTTCGACAGCTGCATCACGCGTGTCGGCAAGACATTCACGGATTATGCCTAAATCAGCATAACATCCGGCGCTTGTTGCAATCGCTTTGCCTTGTGGAGATATAAAATTGTTTTCGGGTGAGGTCGATGGTGATGTTATGAGATTTCCATTGGCATCCTCAATTAGCCATTCAAGGCAAAACTCGGCTGCACCTTTTAATACCGGATAATATTCGCGCAAGAATTCCTTATCTTTTGTAAAGAGATAATGTTGCCAGATATGAGAAGACAGCCAAGCGCCACCCATGTTCCAGTTTGCCCATTGTGGATGGTCATCGCCATGACCCACGGGACAAGTCATGGCCCAAATATCGCTATTATGGGCTCCACACCATCCTCTATCAATGTTGTAATACTCCTTAGCCGTAGTTTTTCCAGTGGTCTGCAATTGATTTACAAAAGACAGCAGAGGGTAATGCAGTTCGCTTAGGTTTGTAACCTCAGCTGGCCAATAGTTTTCTTCAAGATTGATATTAACAGTATAATTCGAGCGCCAGGGAGCATAAACCTGCTCATTCCATAAACCCTGGAGATTGGCAGGGACGTTTGGTGTGCGCGAACAGCTTATCAGCAAGTAGCGGCCGAACTGGAAATAGAGTTCCTCGAGGTCCGGATCATAGTTGCGGTTATCGAAATATGTTTTAAGCCTTATATCAGTCGGCAACTCCTGTAACCTCGGGTCAGAAGTGCCAAAGTCGACATTGACGCGAGAGAATAAATTTCGATAATCATCGGTGTGACGCGCTGCGATATCATCAAATTGCTGATTAAGCGCATTGTCGCGACGATTGTCAGCTATCTTTTTATAATCTTTATGAGAGTTTGCTGGATTAATATTAGGAGCTTCGAAATTTGTCGACATAGTGACATAGATAGTTACATCAGTTGCGTCATTAACGTTGATTTGACCATCAGTCGTGTCAATAGTTCCCGTATTAGAGACTGCAGCAACATTGGCTCTAAAATGGATGCCACGTTTGGGGTCAAACAATAATGTCTCTTTCCTTTGCTTATACTCAAAGCCATAAGGCGCATACCCGTCAGCACTTATACCGAAGGAGTTGACATTTTCATCGTGCGGCAGCTGAGAGTCAAACGACAATGACAATGACATAGGTTGAGTTGATGTAAGGCGGATAGCTATCAAACTGTCGGGGGCAGACGCGAGATATTCTGTCAATACCTCGTTTTGGCCCTTTGTATAGCTTACCGTTGCAAGCGCATTGTTCAAATCCAGCTTCCGATGATAATTGCTCACCGGTGTCTGATCTTTAAAGTCAATAAAAAGGCTACCAAGCGGCTGATAATACTGGCTGTTGTGACCTTGCATTTTTGTCTGAAGAGCCTCGGCTTTCGAATAATCGCCCTTGTCAAGCGCCTCACGTATCTCAGGTAGATATTTGTATGCCCCAGGGTTATATGCTGCCGTATCTGGCTCACCACTCCAAAGAGTTATGTCATTGAGCGAGATTCGTTCGCGATAAGGATTGCCATAGACAATTGCACCCTGTGTGCCATTACCGAGCACAAAAGTCTCTTCAAAAAAATCAGCCGGGCGGTCAAATTTAAGAGTCAAATCGTTGGCATTAGCACTCAATGCAGCTGAAACGCCTAATAAGATTGATAATATTTTTTTCATGTATGGTCATTTAGTGGTTTACATGCAAAGTTAAATATAAATTACGACATTTTTGCGACGACAAAACGAAATATTGACAAAACCACTTGTTTCAGAAATAATATTTTACGCTAACGCATGCTTTATTAGCGTAAAGGCCTTTGCTATAATAATGAGAATCCCTGCTCAGTATATCTATCAAGCCGAAATATCCCATTGGTGTGACCGTAAAATCGTCAAGCACAAATTCAGCACCAAATCCCCATGATGCATTCAAAGGCTTCCATTTATAATCGTTTTTATCAAAATTGTCATCTAACGAGTTATTAATGACATATGAAAATTCTACACCCAGTAATGGTGCTATCTTTAAATTATCTGTGGCAGTGAATATGTAGCCGACTGACACAGGAACCGATACCGACCATCTTGCTATATCTATATTCTGGTCACATATTTGATTTGTTTTCAATTCTTCATAGTTTAAGACAACTGATGGTTCCATCACCCATTTTGACGGCCATAATAAACGTGCTGCCCCACCAATACCACCGCCGTATCCAGGCTGAACTTCTTGTCCGCGTTTTATGGTTGTCCAGTCTCCAGGCACACTTATATTGAATGTAGCGCAAACGCCCCATTCAATTTTGACTTGCTGTTTATCGGCTTGTCCATAAGCGCTAAGAGATAACAAAGCCAGTATGTAAACAATTAAATAGCGCATAACTGCTAAACACTTTTTTCAGCTGCAAATATACTCATAAATTAAATAATGCGACACAATTTTGAAAATAGATGTTGGAGCGGTCTAATTCATAAAAAATTCGTAACTTTGTCGTCTGACAAAATCAAGCAATCAATGCAGAATATCAGAAACATCGCTATTATAGCCCACGTCGACCACGGCAAGACAACTGTCGTAGATAAAATGCTGTTGGCCGGACACCTTTTCCGCGACAATCAGAACGCAGGCGAATTAATCCTCGATAACAACGACCTCGAACGAGAACGCGGCATAACAATCTTGTCAAAAAATGTGTCTATCAACTATAAAGACACAAAAATAAATATTATCGACACCCCGGGACACGCCGACTTCGGCGGTGAGGTAGAACGTGTGCTCAACATGGCCGACGGATGTCTGCTCCTTGTTGACGCCTTCGAAGGCCCGATGCCACAGACCCGTTTCGTGCTTCAGAAAGCAATACAGATTGGCCTTAAGCCCATCGTTGTAATCAACAAGGTTGACAAACCCAACTGCCGCCCTGACGAAGTTCAGGAAATGGTTTTCGACCTTATGTTTAATCTGGATGCAACAGAAGAGCAACTTGACTTCCCGACAATATTTGGTTCGGCTAAAGAAGGCTGGATGAGCACCGACTGGAAACAGCCGACCGATAACATCCTCCCTCTCCTTGATGCAATAATCGAACACATTCCGGCGCCCGAAGTTATCGAAGGCGACGCTCAGATGCTAATCACATCTCTCGACTTTTCAAACTACGTCGGTCGTATTGCTGTAGGTCGTGTGCATCGCGGCACACTGCGCGAAGGCATGGAAATAGCTCTCTGCCGTCGTGACGGCACTGTCTCAAAACAGCGAATCAAAGAACTCCATACATTTGAGGGTATGGGGCGTAAGCGCGTAAGCGAAGTAAAGAGCGGTGACATCTGCGCCCTTGTCGGTATTGACGGATTCGAAATCGGCGACACCGTTACCGATGTCAACAATCCAGAACCGCTACCGCGCATCGCCATCGACGAACCGACAATGTCAATGACATTCACCATCAACGACAGTCCATTCTTCGGACGCGACGGTAAATATGTCACATCGCGCCATATCGGCGACCGCCTCACCAAAGAACTTGACCGCAACCTCGCGCTAAGAGTCGAAAAAGCTGCAAATGAAGACGTCTGGACCGTATTCGGCCGTGGTGTCCTTCACCTGTCAGTACTTATCGAGACTATGCGACGCGAAGGTTACGAGCTTCAGGTCGGCCAGCCACAGGTTATCATAAAGGAAATCGACGGTCGCAAGTGCGAACCTGTCGAATTGCTAACGATCAACGTCACCGAAGAATACTCATCCAAGATTATCGACATGGTGACACGCCGTAAGGGCGAAATGCTATCAATGACTGCTCAGAATGACCGTGTGCACATGGAATTCCAGATTCCTTCGAGAGGCATAATCGGCTTGCGAAACAATGTGCTTACAGCGTCTGCCGGCGAGGCAATCATGGCTCACCGTTTCCTCGAATATCAGCCTTGGAAGGGCGACATTGAGCGTCGCACCAACGGTTCGCTAATAGCTCTGGAGGCTGGCACTGCCTATGCCTACGCCATCGACAAGCTCCAAGATCGCGGCAAATTCTTCATTTTCCCACAGGAAGAAGTATATGCCGGACAGGTTGTCGGCGAAAATGCAAAAGACAACGACATTGTTGTCAACGTCACAAAGTCAAAGAAACTCACCAATATGCGCGCATCGGGTGCTGACGACAAGGCGCGAATCGTGCCTCCGGTCGTATTCAGCCTCGAAGAAGCCTTGGAATACATCAAAGAAGACGAATATGTCGAGGTGACTCCTCACCATATCCGTCTCCGCAAAATCATCCTTGACGAAATCGAACGCAAACGCGCCGGAAAAAGCTAAACAACAGCTATGAATCCCTTTTCGCTGAACATACGCGGCAGACTCATATCTTACAATCGCCCAGTGGTGATGGCGATAGTCAACGCCACGCCTGATTCGTTCTATGTCGGCAGCCGTAATGTTTCCGCCAACGAAATCAGCGAAAGGGTTAAAAGTGCAATTGATGAAGGCGCTGACATAATTGACATTGGCGCCTATTCATCGCGTCCTGGTGCCGATGATGTCAGTTCAGACGAGGAACTGCGCCGGCTGACAGTCGCCCTTAAGGCTGTTAGAAGCGTCGACACCGACATCCCTGTATCTGTCGATACATTTAGAGCATCTGTTGCGAGCCACTGCGTGAAGGAGCTTGGAGCAGATATTATCAACGATATTTCGGGAGGCGAACTCGACCCTAAAATGTTTGAAACAGTTGCCGAATTGCGTGTTCCATACATTTTAATGCATATGCGCGGCAACCCTTCGACGATGCAGTCGCTCACCGATTACCCCTCAGGTGTTACAGCCGGAGTGATTGCCGAACTTGCGCCCAAACTCGAGCGTCTTTCACTGCTCGGAGTGAATGACGTAATCGTCGACCCCGGTTTTGGCTTCGCCAAGACTCTGGAGCAAAATTATCAGTTGCTCCATGACCTTCGTGCATTTGAAATGCTCGGCCGCCCGGTACTTGTAGGCATATCCCGAAAATCTATGCTTACTCGCCTGCTCGACATTACTGCCGACGAAGCCTTGAACGCCACCACTGTGCTAAACACCGCCGCTCTCGAACGCGGTGCTGCCGTGCTACGCGTCCACGACGTGCGCGCGGCTCGTGAAGCAGTTGAAATAATAACCTGCCTCAACAAGGCATAAGACCACATCGCCATGCCACTATCATTCGGAATAAAGGATATTATCGACATATTTATAGTAGCTGCAGCCCTCTACTACATCTACCGGCTCATGAAAGAGTCTGGCACGATTAACATCTTCTATGGCATCATGGCGTTTATCGTGGTTTGGGCTCTCGCATCTGAAATTTTCAACATGAGGCTTATCGGCACTATTCTTGATAAGTTCATGAGCATCGGCCTGTTGATTCTTGTCATCCTCTTTGTCGACCAGATTAAGAGATTTCTCGTCGAACTCGGCTCTCATCGCCGATGGCGCTTCCTCAATCAGCTATTCCATCATCACAAAGCCGAAATGGATGCCGATGCCCGGAAGTGGGTCATGCCTATCGTCTATGCATGCATGTCGATGTCAAAAAGCAAGACTGGCGCGCTAATAGTAATCGAGCAGTCAATCCCTCTCGACAACTACGAAAAGACTGGCGACATCATTAACGCTGAAATCAACACTCGCTTGATTGAAAATATTTTCTTCAAAAACTCACCGCTCCATGACGGCGCGATGATTGTAGCCGGTGATAAAATTGTAGCCGCAGGCTGTATTCTCCCTGTGAGCCACGACAGCGATGTGCCGCGCTCACTCGGTCTGCGTCACCGCTCGGCGCTTGGCATCGCCCAGGCAACCGACGCTGTAGCGATCGTAGTCTCTGAAGAAACTGGCAATATCTCGCTTGCCCATCGTGGACGTCTGTCAACGCGGCTCACCTCTACCGAACTCGAACACCGCCTTTCGGCTCTCGCACCTCAATAACTTCCCGTAAACTATGACTCAGATATGAAAGGCATCGTATTGGCCGGCGGATCCGGCACCCGACTATATCCTATCACCCTGGCTCTGTCAAAACAGCTCGTGCCCGTCTACGACAAGCCGATGATTTATTACCCGGTGTCGACACTAATGCTTGCCGGCATCCGCGACATACTTATCATATCCACCCCCGTAGACCTTCCTCAAATTGAGCGCCTGCTCGGTTCGGGAGAGAAGTGGGGAGTCAAATTTTCATATGCCGTCCAAAAAAGCCCTGATGGTCTTGCCCAGGCATTTGTAATTGGGAGAGACTTTATTGGTGATGACACTGCTTGTCTCATTCTGGGCGATAATATTTTTTACGGACAGGGCTTCACCGGCATGATGCTCGACGCAGTCAAAAATGCCGACGAAGGTTATGCCACCATATTTGGTTATCCGGTCACTGACCCTCGCCGTTTCGGAGTGGTCACTCTCGACAGCGACGGCAATCCCACAGAAATCGAAGAAAAGCCCTTAGAACCGAAAAGCGACAAGGCTGTCGTCGGCCTATATTTCTATCCTAACGATGTCGTTGACATCGCCGCTCACGTTAAACCGTCGGCAAGAGGCGAATATGAGATAACTTCAATCAACGACGATTATCTCCGCTGTGGCCGTCTGAAGGTGAAATGTTTCGGCCGTGGCTTCGCATGGCTTGACACAGGCACTGTCGAGTCACTCATCGACGCTTCAAACTTCGTCGAAGCCATCGAGCGTCGTCAGGGCGTGATTATTAGTTCTCCCGAAGAAGTCGCCTATCGCCGAGGTTTTATTTCTGCAGACGAACTTCAGAAACTTGCCGAGCCACTCGACCGCACCGATTACGGACAATATCTAAAGCGTCTTGCCAATGGAAAAGTTTACTGAACCGTGCTTGATAGAGTTTCCCAAACTTACTGATCCACGTGGCAACCTCTCGTTTGCCGAGGGCGGAAAGTTGTTGCCTTTTGAAATCGAACGTGTCTATTGGACCTACGATATTCCGTCGTGGCGCGAGCGTCACGGTCGCGCACTTAGAACCTGCGCCGAAGTCATAATCGCCACATCAGGGCAATGCGTCGTCACCGTTGACTGCGGTGATGGCCGCCAACGGTCCTTTACACTCAATAAAAGTAATGTTGGCCTCTACTTACCACCGATGACATGGCGCTCAATTACCGATTTCGTCACGGGCACAACCTGTCTGACTATTGCTTCGAAACTTTATGATGAAGCAGACTATATCAGCGACTACAACCAATTCCAATCCTCACTCGACGATGAACTCAGATAGCCACCGCCATTCACATATCGACGATTGCCGCATCATCGACATCAACACATTCGAGCACGCCAACGGCAGACTGACGGTTATGGAAAATCTTGCCACATCGCCAATCAATATCAAGCGTGTCTATTATCTCTATGACTTGCCGGCTGGTGCTGAACGCGGTGGCCACTCCCACATTGTCACGCGCGAATTTGTGATACCGCTCGCCGGGTCGTTTGACGTGGTCGTCGATGACGGACGCCGCACTAAGCGAGTGAGCCTCAACAATCCCAGCCGTGGACTCTTACTTCCGGCAGGCATATGGCGCACGCTCGACAACTTCTCATCGGGCTCAATCTGTCTGGTCCTTGCGTCCGAGAAATATGACGAGAGCGACTACGTTAGAGAATATGAGGATTTCAAACAACTGACAGCCGAAAAGCGATGACCAAAAAGACATATACATTTCTCGACCTCAAGACAGTCAACCAGCCCTTCATCCCACAAATCAACGATGCGATGAAGCGCGTGGTCGACAGCGGCCGCTATATCGGGGGCAACGAGGTCGCCGATTTTGAGAGCGCCCTTGCCGCAAGCTGTGGCGCCAGCTATTGTGTAGGTGTCGGCAACGGTCTCGATGCACTCCGGCTTATACTTCGCGCCTACATCGAAATGGAAGTCATGCAGCCGGGCGATGAAGTAATCGTCCCGGCCAACACTTATATCGCTTCGGTGCTGGCTGTGTCTGACAATGGCCTTGTACCCGTCTTTGCTGAGGCCGACCCAAGGACTATGAACCTCGACACTTCGCGACTTGAAGAGTATTTGTCGCCTCGTACTCGCGCCGTGATGACTGTCCATCTTTATGGCCGCACTTGCTACGACGGCAAACTCCAGACCTTTGCCGATGCTCATGGTCTGAAAATTATTGAAGATAACGCCCAGGCAATAGGCGCAACTACTGCTGACGGCTCACGGCGCACCGGTGCTTTGGGCGACGCTGCCGGCTTCAGTTTCTATCCTACAAAAAACATTGGCGCGCTTGGCGATGCCGGAGCCGTCACAACTTCCGACCCCCAACTTGCCAAAGCCGTAAGAGCTATCGCCAATTACGGCTCAGACCGCACTTACCATAATATATATTGTGGCGTTAATAGCCGCCTCGACCCCGTCCAGGCAGCTATCGTCAGTGCCAAATTGCCTTATCTCGACCAAGAAAATGCGCTCCGCCGCCGCATCGCAGCGATATACGAGAGTGAAATCAATAATCCGGCTGTCACAAAGCCGTTATTCGCTGATGATTTCAGCTCTGTGTGGCATCAATATGTCATCCAGACTGATAATCGAGACGAATTCCGTGATTTTTTGGCTGATAACGGTGTCGAAACTGCAATTCACTACCCTCTCGCACCATTTGATCAACCATGCTACTCTAAAATATATCAGCCCGACAGGCCTGTGGCAAGAAAACTCGCCGCCAGTGTGGTGAGCCTGCCTGTCAGCCGATGCACCAGCGAAAGCGACGCTCAAGAGATTGCGGCAATCATTAATTCGTATAAACCTGCTAACCAATGATTGACAAGACAACATTTAATAATCGCACAGCTCTCTTCCACACCTTCGGCTGCAAATTAAACTTTGCCGAAACGTCGACCGTCGCTCGTATGTTTGCAGAGAAAGGCGTCAGGCGCATAACTCCAGGTGAAACACCTGATTTCATTGTTATAAATTCGTGCTCTGTGACTGATTTGGCTGATAAAAAATGCCGCCAGGCTATCCGTTCGCTTAATCGCCGCTATCCCGACGCAGCTATAATAGTCACCGGTTGCTACGCTCAGCTTAAAAGTGACGAAGTCGCTGCGCTGCCGGGCGTTAAAATCGTTGCAGGAATAGACCGCAAACTCGAGCTATGCGATTTTGTAGAGCAGTGGTCAGCCGATCATCAGCCGATGAGCATTGTCGGTGACTCACGCGACATAAGGTCATTTATGCCGTCATGCTCGCGAGGCGACCGCACACGTTATTTCCTTAAAGTCCAGGATGGTTGTGATTATTGGTGCACATACTGCACCATCCCTAAGGCTCGAGGCCGTTCGCGTTCGGGTTCAATCGGGCAGATTGTCAGCCAGGCTCGTAAAGTCGCCGAAGAGGGAGGCAAGGAAATCGTTATAACCGGCGTAAATATCGGTGAATTTGGTAAAGGCCGTGATGACAACTTCCTCGACCTGATTAAAGAGCTTGACAAAGTTGACGGCATCGAGCGCTACCGCATTT